>CAZRDD010000831.1:0-1932 GCA_964598675.1 uncultured Parafilimonas sp. | reverse complement strand
GGTTGGCTGCGTTGTACAACACACCTGTAACTGTAAAGAAATTAACGACCAAACAGGCGCTGGCAGCCAGGCTGTTTTTAGGATAAGTTGGTAAATGTTTAAACACTAACAATGCCATTTAGTAAAGAGCAATTTAACCGGTTATTCCCGTTTTATTTTCGGGTAAATAAACAACTGAATATTACTTCAGCAGGTACCTCATTGCAAAAAATATGCGATGCTTCCGGCGGCAATGCTTTTGCGTGCCATTTTGTTATTAAGCGGCCTTTTTTTGAAGAAGTTAGTGTAAATACGTTTTGGCAGTTATGCGGCCAAGTGGTGGTTATTGAACTTAAAAATGCCAGGCAAACAGTGTTGAGAGGGCAGTTTGAGTTTATTGAGGAAGATGAGGTGTTTTTATTTATTGGCTCCCCCTGGTTTGATTCAACAGATAAAATTGATGAAAGCGGCCTTGATTTTGGCGATTTTGCCCACCATGACCCCCTGCCAGACCTTTTGCACCTTATTAAAACCCAGGAGATTGTTAATGGCGACCTGAAGGGTTTGCTGGATACTGTAAACAGGCAACGGGAAACGCTTAAAACAACCAGTACTGAGCTTAGCCAAATGGCCCAGTTTTTTATCAATCACCCCGACCCCCATTTCAGGGTTGATACAACCGGCCGGGTGCTGTTGAAAAACGAAGCAGCGGAACAGCTAACCCATTTTAATTACGGCGGCCAAAGCCTTACAGCCCAACAGTTATGGGCAACAATGGCTGGTGTACTTAGTAAAGAAACAGGTGGCAGCAATTTTGAGGCAACCTCCCACGGAAAAATTTACAGTTTCTTTTGCCAATATGTGCCAGCCCCAGGGTATTACAATGTGTTTGGCCGGGAAATAACCCCGCAGCGGGAAAAAGAGAACCGGCTTAAAATACTTTCGCAAATAGCTGAAAGCAATGTTAATGCAGTAATAATTACGGATGAACAGGGCAGAATAACCTGGGTAAACAAAAGTTTTTATAAAATTACCGGTTACACAATAGCAGAAGCAATGGGGAAAAAGCCAGGGCACTTATTACAGGGCAGGAATACCGACCCTGAAAAAGTGGCTTACCTGAAAAAACAAATTGCAGCAAAGGCGCCTTTTACAGCTGAGCTGGTTAATTATGCCAAAAACGGCAGGCCCTATTGGGTTAGGGTGCAGGGCCAGCCGATATTTAACAGCAATGGGGAGCATGCCGGCTTTTTTGCCATTGAAGAAGATATTACTGAAAACAGGGAGATACAGGAGCGCATACAGAAATCGGAGGCGCGGTTTAAACTGGTGCTTGAAAAAACAGGGGATAATGTATGGGAACATAATTTCAGGACGGGGCAAACCTATTTTTCAAAAAAGAATGATGGGTTTTTAGGGTTAGAAAATGGAGAACTGGCGAATAATGAAAAAATGTGGTGGGATATTATTCATCAAGATGACCTGCACATGGTTATTAACTCCGACCTGAGCTATCGCCGTGGCGAACAAGATTCGCACAACATGGAGTACCGCATTGTACACCCGGAAAACGGCGTAAAATGGGTGCTTGACCGTGGGGTGGCAATTGAAAAAGATGCCGATGGCAAGCCCTTGCGCATAATAGGTACACACACCGATATTACAAAAATAAAGCAAACCGAAGCAGAACTTGAACAAAGGGCAAAGCAGTTTAAGTCGTTGTCTGAGAATATACCGGGGGTTATTTATGAATACGAGTTTAACAGCGATGGCACCGAAGGCTTCCGATATATAAGCCCTGCCATGAAGCGTATATTTGGTATTGACCCATCGGAGTTTCAAAATTATATTAACTGTATACACCCCGATGATGCCGGGTTGCTGCAGCAAAAAAACAATTATTGCAAACAAACGCTTGAGCCTTTTTACCATGAGTGCAGGCTGCTTGTACCG
>CAZRDD010000830.1:0-1933 GCA_964598675.1 uncultured Parafilimonas sp. | reverse complement strand
CGCCCGAGAGGTCACGGAACCAAACATGCGCGAAGGCGTGAGGAGGTTTCCGCGCTAGCCCTTTGCAAAAACACTCGTGCCTGAACCGGATTGCGCAGGCAATTGGCTTATATGCTGCCCGCTTGCAGATTCGGCCAGTACAAATACAGCAACTATGGCAGTACCCACAGGTATAATACCTGTTAAAAAAGCCTGGTGCCAGTTGGGCAGCAGCACATTAAAAGCACCGGCGGCTACAAAACCTACCGGCATGGCGGCAGAAACAATGCCCAGGGCTATGGCCTTCTTCTTCTCGGGCCAAAGCTCTGCCACCAGTATATTGGTGGTTAGTATAACCCCGCCCACCCCAAAACCAGTAATAAAGCGGTAAATACCAACCATAACCCAGGAGGATGAAAACGCTGTTAGTATAGTAAACACCCCATATACCGCTGTGGATAATATAACCGCTTTAGACCGGCCAATCCTGTCGCAAATAACGCCCCAGGCAAAACCGCCAAACATACTGCCGAATATAAAAATGGCATTTATATACGCTGTTACATTGTTTAGGGCTGCCGGTGTTACATTGCCAATAAGCCCTTTTACCACCGCAGTAAGGTAAACTGACATGAGCATTGACGATACGCCGCTAAACATTACACTTATAAAGCAAATGGTAAAAGCGGCTGCTAGCACCCCGCTTTTTTGCGTAACACTTATGGCCTGCGCCTTTAGCGGCAACGGTTCGGTTATTGTAATTGTTTCCATAGCATTTATACGGTTTGTTTTTTAAGGTGTTCGTACCCCTGCGGCAGGCGGTTATACCCATGCTGCATAAGCCTTAGCCCCAGGCCTGTGTAAAACTCCGGGTTAACGGGTGTAACGGTTGCAAGCCCGTCCACATAACGGTTATACAAACAAAACAGGGCGGCAATTAAAACGGTATCGTGTATTTCTACATCGGTAGCACCTTCTTCTTTTGCTTTTTTAACGGCTTCTTCGGTTACATTTTTGCCGTTTACCTGTACCTGCCCGGCAATGGTTAACAGTGCTTTCATTTTATTGCTTACCGGTGCAGTGGATATATCCTGCTTAATTTTTTCAGTAGTTTCATCTTCCCCCAGTAGTATGTTAGCAGCGGCCGTGTGCGCAGTGGCGCAAAAAGTACATTTGTTTCGGTACGATACAATGGTGGCTATCAGCTCGCGCTCGCCTTCCGTTAAGGTAGACGGGCCGCGCAGCAGTACCTGTGTAAGTTCTCGTATAGGGGCGGCAGTGTCTTTCCTATACTCGAGCAGGCCCGTAATACCGGGCAAATGCTCTTCCAGTGGAATGTAAGGCATGGTATGTGGTTTAGATAAATGAAACAGTAAAAAGCAGGTGCCATGCACCGGCAGCACACAACAAGATGTGCTGTAAAAGCCGTTTGACTAATTGATGGATTGGATTAACACCCTGATAAAAAGGGCGTAACCCGGGCAGCAATGAGTATTACGCTGCATCAGGAGGCTGCTCGGGAGAGAGGGTAAACTTGTCATCTGCTATACAATCGCTAACGGTTTTATTAGCAACACGTTGTGCCATAAAAACCATGCAGTTGCAGCTTATGGCCTGATGTGTTTTATAACCGCTGCATACCAGCGATTTTAATAACAGGGATGCATTGTTGCTTTTCTGGCCTTTTTGGGCAGGCTGTACATCGCCAACGGCCCCCGCATAGGCGTTACGGGCCAGTTTTATATGATCGCTGCTTTTATTGGGCAGGCAATGTAATATAAGGGTATCGTTCTGTATTTTCCGTTCTACATAACTGTAGGTTACACCATTTATTTCGGCAGTACCATCGTAGCGCTCAAAACTTTTACTATTTACCGTGTATGGCAAATGCAAGGCCACTTTAACCTCCGTTAACCCCGCCCTGTTGTAGGCGTTATGGTCTAACCGGGCGGTC
>CAZRDD010000829.1:0-1934 GCA_964598675.1 uncultured Parafilimonas sp. | reverse complement strand
TGTTGGGGTATTTATCCAGGCGTTTTGCAAGCTCATCCACGCTCCACTCAAGGCTGCCCAAATGGGCACCAACAAAACGCATATTGGGGTGGCGCTCAATAAAATTATCCCTTGCTGTAATCTGCTGCTGGTACGATGGATATTCCGGATGAAGATACATGTGGTACTGCGGGTGTTGACTGTAGTATGATTTATCGCTGTTCACCGTCATACTATCTAACGGCAGCCAGCAATTTTTGGGTTCGCCCAAATGCCCTAACACGGTTTTATCCTGCTGAATAACATAGTTTATCACAGAGTCGAACCGGGGGTTATCAATCATTATAAAATGGTTGTTGCTATCCTTGTACACCATGCCTATGCTCTTCCATATTTTTATGCCCAATGCGCCCTGCGCAAATTCGGCTTTCAGCTTGGCAATGGTTTGGCTGGTCCATTGTGGTGAGTTCCAGTTGGCCAGGGTAAAAGCAGTAACAAAATCAATTTGCGCGGGGTATTTGCTTTGCTGTGCTTTTGCACTGCTTAACTGTACTTCTAAAGCAGGGTCTTCGGGTACATCTACATTAATGGCCAGCAGTTTAAAATTGTCCTGCTTTGCCTGCTCGGCCAATGCAGTATTGGCGCAGTTTAAATGCGTATGCGTATCAATTTTTTTTACGGTTGCAAAATCTTCTTTCGAGTAATAATTACTTGTGCATGAAGCAAACAACAGCACCCCCAAACAACTTGCAATACTGTACCGTTTTTTTATCATTATTTTCTATTTATGTTTCTGCTTATTTATCCATTCAGCAGTATGCCTGCCCTGTTTATGTTTATTAAGCTTACCCATGTTTCACATTATCTTTTTTACACCATTGCTTTTATACCTTTTTACTGTTGCCTAAAATGCAGCTACCAAAAGTGGCAAACGCCTGACAGTTAAAACCTGCCCTTACCCCGCTACTGCTTAAGCGCAAAGGCAATGTAGTTGTCGCCGCTGGGGGTGCCTACTTTACCACCGCCCCCGGCAGCTATTACAATGTATTGCCTGCCGTTTACCATGTAGGTGGCGGGTGTGGCATAGCCACCTGCGGGCAGCTTATATTGCCATAGCAGTTTACCGGTTTGTTTGTTGAATATTCTCAGCTTTTCATCCGCAGTGGCGGCAATAATTACCAGGCCGCCTGCGGTTACTACTGCCCCGCCTAAGTTTTGGGTGCCGGTGGGCGGAATGCCTCTTTTGGTTAAGGCTTCATACTCGCCCAGCGGAACCTTCCATAATAACTGGCCGCTGTTAAGGTCAATGGCATTAAGGGTGCCCCAGGGCGGTTTAATACCGGGGTAGCCATCTTTATCAGTTAACTGTACCCAGCCATTGTGTATATAGCGGTGCTGCTGTGGCCCTTTTGGGGTGGCAGACTTTGCTGCGGTTACAGGCACGGCCGATTTTTTATCAAACAAAAAATCAAGCAGGGCCTGCTTATCTGCACCTGATATGTTGGGGAAGGCAGGCATTTGCCCCCGCCCCGTTTGTAACACCATGCCTGCCTGCTGCATGGTTAACCGGGCAGACAGGTGCAACAGCGACGGAAATACTTCCGTACCTGTGCGTTGCGCCCCGTGGCACATAGCACAGTTGTTGATGGTATAAATACGCTCGCCGGGGCTGGTGGCAGCATCATCTGCCGGTATGGATTTCATGCTGAGCAGCAGCGGAAGCTCGTTGGCGTTTACGTATAGTATGCCCGTTTGGGGGTCGAAGGAGGCACCGCCCCACTCCGCCCCGCCCCTGGTGCCGGGTATTTGTATCACCCCGGTGGTATCGGGCGGTGTAAAAATATTGCCCAGTGTGGCATGGCCTATGCGCTGCTTTATATAGTTGTGGGCGCTGTCGGAAATATTGGTGATATCGTTTACCGTAAACGATTGCCGCACAAATGGCGCAGGCTTTA
>CAZRDD010000828.1:0-1935 GCA_964598675.1 uncultured Parafilimonas sp. | reverse complement strand
AGAGAACTGTTTGGCGTTGCTGTTTGTGCCTGTAATGAAAAGGTGATAACAGCGAAAAAGAATGTTGATATAATGAATGAAAATTTCATTTAAGTAAAATTAAAGATTAGGTAAAAATAAATAACTGGTTGATTAATAGAATAGTTGCAGTTGTTGAATCAAATTAGCAACATGCAGTGCCGGAGGTATATGTTATTACTTAGTTTGTTGGGTGGCGCCTTACCAGCAGGCTGTATAAGCAGTTGTGCCCTGCCTGTAACCGTATTATTAAAGGTTATAGGAGACGCAATAATATAAGGCGAAAGAAAAGGAACATTAGCGCTGCCTTCAGCCAACTGGTGATCACCGCTAGGCTTTACCTGTTTTTGTTCGTCATGACAACATCCATGTGACTTTGCCCGTTGCATACCGCAATTGCTGCATACTTTTGTATTGCTGGCACCAATGCTAACGCCGGTAAGCCGGTTCATACAATAGTGTATATTTATGGTGGCGCCGGTAACGGCCAAACCATAAAGACACAGCATACATATTGCAACAGCTTTTTTCATCTCTTCAAAATTACGTAGTTAAACTGCTGGGAAAATGTTTTTTTCAGCGGTTTAACAAACTGAATGTAAAATTGAGAAAATAAGCCAACAGATAAGTTATATAATTTTGGTAATTGTTTACAAAATTATGGCCAGCCCTAAAATGCAGTTTTGTTGGCCGTACCGAAAATTGATTTGATTAGGTATTATTTTATTATTAAGCCATCTAATTAAAATATAACGAACAGGGTACTAACCGTTAAAAGAGGTAAGAATTATATGAATATAAAAACAGTTGCGTTTGCATGGATGGTATGTGCATTTTTGGGTTGCGGAAGTAATAATAATGGTAAGGAAGTAGAGAAGGAAGGGGAGGAGGTTGTTAAACACGCAGATACAGCACGAAATACAAAAGTAAAAACAATACTCTTTTTTGGTAACAGCCTTACTGCGGGGTATGGGCTGGATGATGTTTCGCAGGCTTTTCCGGCTTTGGTGCAACGCAAAATAGATTCACTTAAGCTGCCTTACAAGGTTATTAATGCCGGGTTAAGTGGCGAAACCACCTCGGGCGGCAGCAGCCGTATAGACTGGATTTTGAAACAACCGGTAGATGTATTTGTGCTTGAACTTGGTGCCAACGATGGGTTAAGGGGCATACCCATTAAAGAAACCATTAAAAACCTGCAGGCCATTGTAGATAAAGTGAAGGCTAAAAACCCTGCCATTAAGCAGGTACTGCTGGGTATGCAGGTGCCACCCAACATGGGCAGTACGTATGCAAACGGGTTTAAAGCCATTTACCCTGCCATAGCAGCCAAAAACAACATGGCACTGGTGCCTTTTTTGCTGGAGGGCGTGGGTGGTAATCCTGCATTAAACCAGGCTGATGGTATACACCCTACCGCCGAAGGTGCAAAAATTGTGGCAGACAATGTATGGAAGGTGCTTAAGGGAGTAATACAATAATATATTACTCACCCGTATTTTTAAAGCGTTAAAGCTTTGGTGATTTTAGGCGGATGTTTCTGTTAACTTTTTTAACAAAACCAACCTGTCATACATCATGTTCTGCAAGTTGTTTTTAACCTACCTTCGCATCGAAATTCAGTAAAATGAAGAAAGTTCACATTATAATCCTCGTTGTTATTGCCCTTTCTATTGCCGTTTTAATAAGCTTTATGGGCAATCTTTCTACTTACGAAACCATTGCTTCTGCCAAACAAAAGCCTGGTAAGTTTGTTACTTTAAGTGTTAAGATGGATAAAAGCCAGCCGATGGAATACGATCCCGTAAAAAATCCTAATTACCTGGCATTTACGGCATTAGATACTTTAGGTAATGCGGTTAAGGTGGTTTACCATAATAGTAAACCAACCGATATGGAAAAAAGCGAACGTATTGT
>CAZRDD010000827.1:0-1937 GCA_964598675.1 uncultured Parafilimonas sp. | reverse complement strand
AAATTGCTTGCAAAATATAAACCGATAATACAAAGCCAGGAAGAGGTAAAATCTAATTATACAGGCGGAGCTGTAAAGGCAACAATGCTAATTGTTTTGAAAAGGCTTCTATAAAAGTGTGGTACACCGGGTTTGCTTAAGAGTTGTGTGTAAATAAAAAGTTTGTGTGCTCTCCAAAGTAGCGCTAAAGCTTAATATTTTAGATCAAAAATGTTAAGCTTGTAAAAGTAAAGTAAAATCTATGCTATTAATATTCAGAAATTTTTTATTTGGGATAGCATTTTGTTTATTCGTAACCACCTTTTTAAGTTGTGGGCAATCACCGATTACAAAAACTGTCCCTAAACTAAATTACGATTCAACAGTTGTAAGTCTGCTCCAAAAAGTTGGCGATTTGACAGATGAATTGAAACTAATTGAGCATGACGAGTTTATGACTGTTTATAATAACCCACTGGACTATTTTGAAGATGCGTCCGGGTTTATTGCGAATAAAGACCATTTATTTCAGGAAAAGGCCATCGCTATTTTCTCCATGAGAAATTTGCCAATAAAAAAATATATCGGGTTTTGCGCCGGCTGTAAGGAACTATATGACCAAAAACGATTAGAGCAACCATTATTTGAAATTGCAACCAGTGCTAATTTTGGCGAGCCAAGCCCAATAATAAAGAATAGCGATGATGATGAGGTTAAAAAATTTCTCGGGTTGGTTTATACTGATAGTGCCATCTCTGAAAAATACAAAGCATATCTAAAGGAGCTTGCATCTCAATAGCTTTAGAAGTGTCTGTTCACAATGTTAACGCAGTGCTGGTGGAAAACGGCTATTGGGTATGCATTAATTAAATTTGGTGTTATGTACAAAGTGTTTGATTATGTTTTTTCGGGCCTATTAAGTTTATCAAAAAGAAAGGTCTGCAATTCCAATTGACCGGGATATACAGGTAGTATCTGTAATACAGATTGTTGTTTTTTTTGCTGTAGTTGCCCCCGCTCATAGAAGAGGTCTTCAAAAAAAAAGTGTATACGTATCTCCAAGTATTAAGCGAAGCATCACTTTGGCGTTTAATGAAATCCGTTCTGTGACCGGCACATGCTGCCGTAGGCAGCTTTTTTAGTATTCATGTACATTGTGGCAGAATAAAGTTGCATTGATAGGCGGGTTTGGCTCTATAGCTGAGTATGCGGTTACAAAAGGCTTGCTTAAGGCCAATAACATTGAACGTTTAGGAATGAGTTGGGCCCACAGCCGCAGATACCAGTTAGGAACTGGTTATCATATAACATCCTAAGAGCGCTGCGCTTACGCTAAAATCAGCTGGCGCTGCAATAGTTTAACCATATTACAGTAAAGTATTTTACGCGGCGTACATTTGCATAATAAATATTTGTATTAATGCCCCAGCTTTTGTTAATAGAGGATGAACAAAGAATTGCCGAACTGATAAAGCGGGGCCTGGAAGAACAGGGGTTTTCTATAACCCTTGCTTTTGATGGCCTTATGGGTAAAAAACTGGCGATAGCAAACCATTATGACATCATCATTATGGATATTATTCTGCCCAATGTAAACGGGCTGGACCTCTGCAAGGAAATACGCCTGCAAAAACCTAATGTACCCGTTATAATGCTAACAGCACTGGGTACCACAGATGATAAAGTGGAAGGTTTTGATGCCGGTGCTGATGACTACCTGGTAAAACCCTTTGAATTAAGGGAGCTTCATGTGCGCATACGCGCCCTGCTTAAACGCAACAGCAGCAACAGCAACCAACAAGGGTTTATACTTAAATATGCCGACCTGGAGCTAAACCTGCATACGAAAATAGTAAAGCGTGGCGGCCAGGAAATTTCGCTTACACCAAAGGAAATGAAGCTGCTGGAATACCTGATGCAAAACCCCGAACGGGTGCTAAACCGTACAGAAATTGCCG
>CAZRDD010000826.1:0-1937 GCA_964598675.1 uncultured Parafilimonas sp. | reverse complement strand
GTTTACATCCTACAACCTTATTAAAGGCTTTCTAAATCTTGTGGTGGCAGATAGTTACTGGGTTAATTTTTTACAGGCCAACTACAACGACGCTTCATTTGGCAAAACACCACCCAACGGTAAAAAGGTTATGGTGGAGTATTCATCCCCCAACACCAATAAGCCCCTGCATTTGGGCCACCTGCGTAACAACTTTTTAGGTTGGAGCACTGCTGCCATATTGCAGGCCGGTGGTTACGATATACTTAAAACCTGTATTGTAAACGACCGTGGTATACATATTTGCAAAAGCATGATAGCCTGGCAACTGTTTGGTAACGGTGCCACCCCTGCCAGCACTGGGCTAAAAGGCGACCATTTTGTAGGTGATTATTATGTAAAGTTTAATGATGAGTACAAAAGGCAGATAGAATTACTTACTGCCAGCGGGATGCCTAAAGAAGTGGCTGAGAAAGAAGCTGCGATAATGAAAGAGGCACAGCAAATGCTGTTAGATTGGGAGGCTGGTAAACCAGAAGTGGTTGAATTGTGGAAAACCATGAATGGCTGGGTGTACGAAGGTTTTGATGTTACCTATAAAAAAATAGGCAGTGATTTTGACCGCACTTATTACGAGAGTGAAACTTACCTGCTGGGTAAGGACCTTGTGGAAGACGGCCTTAAAAAAGGCGTTTTTTATAAAAAAGAAGATGGCAGTGTGTGGATTGACCTTACTGCTGATGGCTTGGATGAAAAGCTGGTGGTGCGTAAGGACGGTACCTCCGTGTACATAACACAGGATATTGGTTTGGCTGTAAATAAGTACGAAGAGTATGCTTACGACCAGAGTATTTATGTAGTGGGGGATGAGCAGATTTACCATTTTAAAGTATTGAAGCTTATTTGCCAAAAGCTTGGTTTGCCATCGGCGGATGGTATTTACCATTTAAGCTACGGCATGGTGGAATTGCCTACTGGCAAAATGAAGAGCCGCGAGGGTACCGTGGTTGATGCTGATGATATGGTGGAGGAAATGATAAACATTGCCCGCCAAAAAACGGAAGAACTGGGCAAGGTAAAAGATTTTACAGCCGAAGAATTGGTGGAATTGTATAATACCATAGGGCTTGGTGCCTTGAAGTTTTTTCTGCTGAGGGTTGACCCTAAGAAAAAAATGGTATTTAACCCAGAGGAAAGTATTGATTTTCATGGTTTTACAGGCCCGTTTGTGCAGTACACCCATGCCAGGATAAAGAGCATTCTACGCAAGCTTGCTGTTGATGTAACAGCACCAGCTGTTAGCAATGCAGTAACTGTTTTATTGCCGCTGGAAAAAGCGCTTACGGTACACCTGGAGCAGTTTGCCGGGGTATTAAAGGAGTGTGCTGATGACCACGACCCATCCAAACTGGCCATATATGTATTTAACCTGGCAAAAACGTTTAACTCGTTTTACACCGAACACTCCATTGTAAATGCAGAATCGGAGGATAAAAAAGCATTGCGTATACAGCTTGCGCAGCTTACCGCCCAGGCCATAAAAACCGGGATGGAGTTATTGGGTATACAAGTACCGGAAAGAATGTAAAATACTATTTTGATTTAGAGGTATAATAAAAGCCTGCCACTGTAAAAATTGGCAGGCTTTTATATTTTGTTTTGGATAATAAACGGCCAAAACATTCATATCGGGTACAATTCTTTAGAAAAAATGGTTAGCAACGGCCCTTTTGCAGCGCTTAAACAACACTAATCCTTTCACATACGGCCATTGTTAATTTGTGGATTTATTTTTTTAAAAATATTTCCCCTATAATCTTCAAAACCCCGGCGGTAAAAAACTATCCCCATTTCAGCATGGCATAAAATGCAAGATGCCGCGCTAACACTCCTTAAATAATCGTTTTTACAACCCCGCCATCTGCACGCAGGGCTGCACCGTTAGTGGCGGAGGAAAG
>CAZRDD010000825.1:0-1938 GCA_964598675.1 uncultured Parafilimonas sp. | reverse complement strand
TATCAACCTGTAACTGTATGGTAATGGGCTTTGCACTTCGTTTAGCGTAATACACCCTTGCATTGTGCTGTACCCTTGCCATATATTCAGTAGGCGTGGCCCCTTTTACAGCAAGCACCTTTACATTGGCTGCTGTTGCAATGGCAATGCGTTGCAGGTTTTGGTTTAATATGGTGGCGCAACCACTGGTAAGCAAAGCGTACAGTAGTAAGGCCGCCACAGGGTAACATTTTTTAAAAGGCATAATTATAAAAGGCATTACTTAAAAAAGTATTGCAAGGTACTGACAATGGTGCCTGTTGCACCATTGCGCAACAATTGTTATAAAAATGCCAATAAAGGGGCTTATTACCAGTGGCTGGGTTTTAAGGGCCCTGCAAATGGTTAAGTTGTTAAAGTATAAACGCTTTAATGGTAAAGGGGTTGTAACAACAGCCAACCTTTTTTTTGCTGCAAAAAACGCTGCCCGCAAACGGTTAGCGCTGGCCAACTGTTTGCGGGCAGTTCACTTTTTTTGTACAATTATTTTACCAGGGGCTTATGCCGGTTTCGTCCTCAATATCGTTGCTGTAAAATTTGCCGGTGGGTGCATGCTCATCCGTTAGGGTATGTTTAATAACAAAGCTGGCAGCACTTTCCACCGTTAAAGGCCCGCTGTGGTGGTTAAAGTCGGTTGAAGTATAGCCTGGGTCTATGGCATTTACTTTAAAAGGTAAATCCCTAAGCTCGTAAGCTAATGCAATGGTGTAGGCATTCAATGCTGCTTTTGAAGGCCCGTAGCCCGCTGTTTTAATATGATAATACTTCCAGGCAGCATTGCTGTGCAGCGTTAAAGAGGCAAGCCCCGAGGTAATATTACTTATGCGCGGGGCTGCAGATTTTTTTAGCAATGCAAGCATTGCCTGTGTAACCCTTATTACACCAAAAAAATTGGTATTGAATACCTCTGCTACATCCTCTGCCGGTGTATCCTGCGCCAATTGTTTGGGGTAGCTGCCTAAAATGCCCGCATTGTTTATCAGAATATCTAACAGGCCCTGTTCTTCTTCAATAGTGTTTTTTGCAGAAAGGATTGTGCTTGTGTTGGTAACATCAATTTCAATTGCTTTAATGTTGCTGTAACCGTTTTGCTGTAAGGTGGTTGCCAATGCCACGCCTTGTGCAAGGTTGCGGGTACCCAAATACACCAACAGTCCTTTTTTTGATAACTGCTTTGCTGTTTCCAGCCCTATGCCCCTGGTGGCACCTGTAATTAATACTGATTTCATTTTGTAGTTGTTTTAAATAACCCTGCAAAGCTGCTGCTTAAAAAAATGAAACCTTTTGCCATTTGGCAAATAAAAAATCAGCGTATGTTTTTTCTGATGCGGCTTAACGATGATTGTGTAATGCCCAGGTACGAGGCGATGTACGATAACGGTATGCGGTTTACTACGGTGGGGTAAACCTCCAAAAAAGTTAAGTAGCGGGTAGTGGCATCTTCCGATACCAGGGGGCTTCTCCGTTCTACCTTTTTTACCAGCGCTTTTGCTATAATTTTATGGACAATAGCATCCCACCCAATAATGGTATTCAGCAGTTCGTTCCAATCTTTCTTAGAGAAAATAATCAGGCTGCAATCGGTAACGGCCTGTACATAAGCGGTGGAAGGTACCGCATTGTAAAAGCTTTCAATATCAACAATAAGGTTGTTTTCCTCAATAAAATATTTGGTAATTTCTTCGCCTTTGTTGTTGTAATAGCACACCCTGGTAATGCCCCCTGTAATAAAGCCCACTTGTTTGGCAACCTTGCCCGCCTCGGAAAAATAGGCATCTTTGGCAAGCGTGCTTTCGTTGCCTTTTTTTAAAATAAGGTCAATTTGCTGTTGGTTTAAATTGCCAAATTGCAGCACATACTCTACAAATGCTTTCATGGCTGCAATTTAACCATAAGTGT
>CAZRDD010000824.1:0-1940 GCA_964598675.1 uncultured Parafilimonas sp. | reverse complement strand
GTTAACTGCGCGAAACTGCCCTTATCAGCCTTTCGGGTATTTCGTTCTGGCTGGCAAGCACATAATCAGTATAGCTGCATGGTATAAACTCTCCGGCAGGTAACTGCATCCACCAGCGGCCAGTACGCTTGCTGCGCAAAAACACGCTGTCAATTTCGCCAAAAGCAATTTTATATTCTATAAAACCATGCTCATCGCCTGGTTCGCTTTCATGCTTGGCTTTATGTAACCCATCAGCATAATACCACAACATCTGGCTTATTTGTTTGGCGGTAAGGCCGTGCTCATCCTGGCCGGGCAGGTACCCATAAATACCCACTGTTTTAGCATGGCTCATACCGGCATATTGTAAAATAGTGCAGGCCTCCTCTCCGGTAAAACCATTGGGGCTAAGCCTGTTGGCGGGTGCATAACAATGCTGTATGGCCGCCACATCAAAAGCCACCATGTTTGCATTGCGCATCACCGGTTCAATTTCCTCAATATTCTCCTTTACCTTACCCACACGGTAGCAATCAAACCCCAGTTTATCAATGGTTTCAAGCATGGCAGGGTGTACATAATAGCTTTGAAAGCCAATATGGTTGTACTGCTTTACAAAATT
Organism: uncultured Parafilimonas sp.; assembly: GCA_964598675.1. Taxonomy (GTDB): domain Bacteria; phylum Bacteroidota; class Bacteroidia; order Chitinophagales; family Chitinophagaceae; genus JABDFW01. The sequence goes on along the minus strand of CAZRDD010000824.1, from coordinate 1,336 downwards.
AGGTTCGCTGGTAAGCATCTGCATTAAAAAATTGTCGGCAGGCAGTATGCTTTCTGTATTAATATCAATGGTGGCATCTATGTTAGCCACTTCTATAATCTGCTTAAACCCTGCAAATACATCGTACTGCGCCAGCATAACATCGTGCGAGCCGCCAAGAATCACCACCCGCTTGTTAAGCTCCAGTAACTCCGATACCACCATACGCAGGGCGGCATACGTATCCTGCAGGGTTTCTCCTGTTTTTACATTGCCAATATCAGCAAACGAAATTTCGTTGTGCCAGTAATGCAGGGCATAAAAGGCTTCCCGTACAGCATCCGGCGCACTGGTGCTGCCGTGCTGCCTGCCGCTGCCCCTTGTTTCTCCACAACCTACCAGCACCACATCGGCCTGCACAAGCGATGGAAATTCTTCATCATATACCGCAATATGGTTGCCTATCTGGTATTGTTTATACCCTTCATCGTTAGAGAGGGCATAGATATTTACGGGCTCAAGAAAACTTATAATGGTTTCAATTGAATTAAAAGCCATGAAATGTATTTGGGGCAAACATAATAAAAAGCTTTAAGCCACCGGGCTTTAAGCGCCGTTGTGAAGAACTTTCATTTTAAAAATGCCTGCTAACCCTGCCTGTTGAAAAATTACGGCGGCCGCCTTAGTTCACCAACAATTAACGGCGGGCTTTGGGGCTTTTTTGGCATATTTGTAAATATTAAAATGCTTAGGATTATACGATATTTTTTTATTTGCGCCGCCCTGTGGCTGGGCCTGCCTGCTGTTGCCCAGGTAAGCAGTCTACAGGTGGCCGACCCTTTTTTGCGTACCCCCGTTTTAAAACCGGGCACAAACCCAGCACAAACATTCAGCAACCTTATTTTTTTACGCACCACAACCAGCAAAAGCACGGTGTATGCAGGCGAAGCTTTTTTGGTAGAATACAAATTATACAGGGCCATAAGCACTGACCCCAGCCCGGGCAGGCAACCTGCTTTTAACGGTTGCAGTGTGCAGGAATTAAGCCCCATAAACGATGCTACTGTTGAAACGATAAATGGCAAAGCCTACCACGTTAACATTTTGCGCAAGGCACAGCTTACCCCCCTGCAGGAAGGCCCCATGGTGCTTGACAGCGCATCGGTAAACAACAGCGTGCAATATACAACAACTGATAAGCCCAACGAGGTGCAAACCTTTGCTTTTGAAGCCATTAGCCACCCCATTACCGTTGAGGTAAAGCCATTGCCCGATGCTGGCAGGCCAGCAAGTTTTAGCGGCATCGTGGGCAATTTTAGTATAAATACAAAAGCAGAAAGCAATACTATACCCGCTG
>CAZRDD010000823.1:0-1944 GCA_964598675.1 uncultured Parafilimonas sp. | reverse complement strand
TACGTTGGTATCTGCACGTTTGTGTTCGGGCTGCTGATAGTTGCGCTGTTTCATCAAACCCTAAACTCCCGTTTCAAGTTAGCTTGTGGGCTTGTTTTTTTATTGGCCTTGTTTCTAATGGTGCCGCTGGCTGTTTCATTTTCAAATTTTCAAATTGCCTAATTTTCAAATTGTATTGTGCCGCCCCTACGGGGCTTTACTAACTAAGGAGCTTACGTTGCTACTAACATACCGGCCCGATGGGCCTTTGATACAACCTGCATTATGCATTACAATATACACAAAGAACAATCCGAAACAATTAACCAACCCTTTTACGCCGCCCGCACCGGCGAACAATTAAACTTTCAAACAATCAAACTTTCAAACTGCCTTTCAAAATCAATCTAATCAGATAAATCACATAAATCAGTGGTCCATTTTCAAATTTTCAAATTACCTAATTTTCAAATTGAGTACGTTTTCAAATTCCTCAGTATCCTATCTTTTGTCGTCTGGCAGTATGGCGGTTATTTCTATTTCAACCAGGTACTGGGGCAGCAGCAGGCGTTTTACTTCTACCCAGGTGCTGGTGGGGTAATCGCCTTTAAAGTAGGCGCGGTGCAGGCTTTTAACGGCCATAAACGAGTCAAGGCTGGTGGTGTACACGGTTTCTTTTACTACATTTTGCCAGGTGGCGCCGTAGCGGCGCAGGGTGCCTTCAATATCATCCATAACCGATGTTACCTGCTCAATCATATTACCGGTGCCGGTGGTGCCGCTTATGTACAGTGTATTGCCGGTTTTAATGGCATGGGTGTAGCCAAACTGATCTTCCAGCAGGCGGTTTTGCTGGTATTTTTGCTTGGGTATGGTATCAACCTGTGCATATATGGTGTTGGCCGAAAACAGTGTAATAATGGCTATAACAGTGCTTACAAATGGCTGCTTACGTATCATGTTGTAATATTTTTTGCTAAATGTAGTAAAATATGGTGAAGTAGTCCATAGCCCATGGTCCATAGTCCATGGCAAGAAATGGAGGAGACAGCCTTTTGGGAGTCCATAGTCGATGGTTCATAGTCCATGGCAAGAAATGGAGGAGATGCCTTTTTGGAGTCCATAGTCGATGGCTCATAGTCCATGGCAAGAAATGGAGGAGATGCCTTTTTTGGTCCATAGTCGATGGTTCATAGTCCATGGCAAGAAATGGAGGAGATAGCCCCTTAGCGGGCCGGGTAGTTTTTGGCTGCGGGCTGTTGTACAAGGGGTATATCCTATGGTTTTTGCTATGGGTTATACCCAGCATCCGGTAACCAGCAACCTGTAACTGGTTGCCGGATGCAGGGTACAGGCGATGAAAGTATTTTTAAAAACCGCGTATGTATGTAAAGCCCTTGGTTACTGCCGGGCCTTGCATACAATGCAACACAAACCGCTGCTGAAAAACTATTTATATTCAATTATTTTTTTGCCTGCCAGTTTTGGCGGATGTGGGGATTAAACCATTATACACATGAAGATTGCCCTTATTATTTACAGCAGTACCGCTGCTTATACTGCTGCCAACAACTTTAACGAGATGACGGATGTGCTGCCCTACCTGCAAAGCAAGGGCCTTGATATACATGCCGAAATATGGGATAACCCCGCCGTTGACTGGCAAAGCTACGATGTTGCCCTGCTTAAAACCCCTTGGGATTACCACCGCAAGTTTACCCGTTTTATACAATGGCTTAACATGCTGGAAGCCCTTAACGTAAAGCTGCTGAACGATTACGCTACCGTACGCTGGAACTTTGATAAACACTATTTACAGCACATTGCCGATGCAGGGTTGTCCATTATACCATCAGTGTTTATTAACCGTGGCTGGGCGGGCCAGCTTGCCACCGTGTTTACCCAGTTGGGTTGCGATAAAATTATTGTAAAACCGTGCGTAAGTGGCGGATCGAACAACACGTT
>CAZRDD010000822.1:0-1944 GCA_964598675.1 uncultured Parafilimonas sp. | reverse complement strand
GGGCGCTGGCCATTAACCCCAAAATACTGCTGCTGGACGATTTTACCGCCAGGGTTGATAACAGCACCGAAGCCAAAATACTGCAAAACGTGCAGGCCAATTACCCCGGCATTACCCTTATATCGGTTACCCAAAAAATAGCATCGGTAGAGCATTACGAGCAAGTAGTGGTGCTTATGGAGGGCGAAATTATTGCCACCGGCACACATGCCCAACTGATGGAGAGCAGCCCGGAGTATGTACAGATATACCAATCACAACAGAGCACCAGCAATTATGAACTACAACCTCAATGATATTTCGGCACAGCAGGGTAAGGCAACTACCCTGGGTGCATTAAAAAAAATGCTGCGCCTTATAACCGAGGAGCGCAAAAACCTGTTACTGGCCATGCTGGCCATATTTACCAACTCAGGCTTAAACCTGCTGGGTCCTTTTGTAATAGGGTATACTATTGACCATTTTATTGCCACCAAATACCCCAGCTTTAATGGCGTGCTGCGTTACTCCGCCCTGTTGCTGGCCATGTACCTGGTGGCATTTGTGGCCAGTTACCTGCAAACAAAACTAATGGGCGGCGTAGGCCAGCGCATGCTGTTTAAACTGCGCAATAGTATTTTTAATAAACTGCAGTCGCTGCCCGTGGCTTTTTTTAATCAAAACAAAGCGGGCGACCTTATTAGCAGGGTTAACAACGATACCGATAAAATAAACCAGTTCTTCTCCCAATCGCTCATGCAGTTTATAGGCACCATTGCCACCATGACGGGGGCAGGCATTTTTCTACTGGTCATAAACCCAAAGCTTGGCCTGGCCACCTTATTGCCCGGCCTGTTTATTTTAATATTTACCAAACTAACCTCCGGCTGGGTAAAGCGCAAAAATGCCATAAGCCTAAGCAGCACCGGCGGACTTAGTGCCGAAATACAGGAGAGTCTGAACAACTTTAAGGTGATTATAGCCTTTAACCGTCGCGATTATTTTCGCAAACGGTTTGCCGATGCTAATACTACCAACTACAACACTGCTATTGGGGCGGGGCTGGCCAACAATATTCTTATACCGGTGTATGGCCTGTTTGCCAGCCTGGCACAGCTTACGGTGTTAACCTTTGGCATTTACCTTATTGCAGAAGGGCAGTTTAGCGTGGGCCTGCTGGTAAGCTACCTTAGCTATGCCACCAATTTTTACAATCCGCTGAGGCAATTGGCCGCTTTGTGGACCAGCTTCCAGGTGGCGATGGCAGGGTGGGACAGGATTTCGCACATACTGGAGCTGGAATCTAACCTGCCCATAGTGCCTGCTGCCCCCGGCCAGGAGGCTAATCCCGCCCTTATGCAGTTTAGCAACGTGCATTTTGGCTACCCCGGCGGCAAGGAAATTTTGCACAACATAAACTTTACTCTGCAGCCCGGCAAAACATACGCCCTGGTAGGGCCCACCGGCGGCGGTAAAACCACCACGGCCAGCCTTATTGCCCGCCTGTACGACCCCACCAGCGGCACCGTACTGCTAAACGGCAGAGATATACGCAGCTACACCCCCGAAGAGCGCAGCGCCAGCATAGGCTTTATTTTACAGGAGCCGTTTTTGTTTAGCGGCACCGTGCGCGATAATATTTTGTACAGCAACACGCAATACCAGCTATTTACCAATGCCCAACTGGAAGAGGTAATTAAAGAAGCCGGCCTGCAAAGCCTGTTGGATATATTTGAGCAGGGGCTTGAAACCCCCGTGGCCAGCAGCGGCGACACCATAAGCCTGGGCCAGAAACAGTTAATAGCCTTTATGCGTGCCGTGCTGCGCAACCCCGCCCTGCTGATACTTGACGAGGCCACCGCCAACATTGATACCATTACCGAGCAGATACTGGACGATATTTTGCGCAGGCTGCCCGCCACCACCACCCGCGTTATTATTGCCCACCGCCTTAACACCATACAA
>CAZRDD010000821.1:0-1946 GCA_964598675.1 uncultured Parafilimonas sp. | reverse complement strand
AGAAAGACCTTGAAGCATTGCTGATAATAGCCCGGCAGCAGGTAATAAACACCAGCCTTTTTGTAGATGTGTACGTGTATGTATCTACCCAGCAGGGCGAGCTTGTGTTTATTAATGTTGATGTTAAGGAGCGCTGGTACCTGTTCCCCCTGCCCTATTTTAAACTGGTTGACCGAAATTTTAACCAGTGGTGGGTGGAAGAAAAAAGAAGCTTTGACCGTGTAAACTATGGCCTGAAATTTATACAAAACAACGTTAGCGGCAGAAACGACCGGCTGAACATTTCCCTTATTTCGGGCTACAACCACCAGGTAGACCTACAGTACGAGCAGCCTTTTGTTGACAGGGCTTTGAAAAGTGGATTTAACGTGCGCTTTCTTTTTTCGCAGCAACACGAGCTTAACTATAAAACAGATTTAAGCAAGCAGCTTTTTTACAAACAAGATGAATTTGTAATGAAAATAATAAAGGCCGAGGCGGCTTATTTATACCGGCCAGCTATTAAAACCAAACATATTTTCAGGCTGTCGTACACGCAGGAGGAGGTAGCTGATACTATTTTAAAGCTTAACCCCAATTATTTTTCAAACCACGCTACGCGGGTGGCCTTTCCCGAACTTTCGTACACCCTTGAATATTTTAACGCAGATTACCTTTCGTATCCGCTGCGCGGTTTTATGGGCGATTTCTCGATAGCACAACGTGGCTTTACCAGCGATATGCACATGACACAGCTTGAGTTTCACTCAACCTACAGCCATCCCTTTTTTGCCAATACCAACCTGCAGTTACAGGCGGCAGGTATTGTAAAAGTACCGTTTACACAACCCTATTTTAACCAGCAGCTTTTTGGCTACGGGGGTATTTTTTTCAGGGGCCTTGAGTATTATGTGTTTGATGGTGTTGCCGGTGTGCTGGCACGCGCAACGGAAAGAAAAAAATTATGGGCGGTGGCCATTCAGCCCGGCAGCAGTGCAAAAAAACGTGCTGCCATACCATTTACTTTTTATGCCAAACTTTACAGCGATGTTGGGTATGGTTACAGCCCAAGCCCGGGCAACAGCTTGTTAAACAACAGGTTAATAACCACCTGGGGGGCGGGGTTGGATATTGTATCAATTTACGATGCTGTATTTAAATTTGAGTACAGCTTTAACCAGCTTGGGGGGCAGGCATTGTTTTTTCACGTACGGGCCGACTTTTAGTGTTATCTTGCCTTGCCGGTTATTGTACTATGCAGCCGGAGATTATTTGTTTTACTATTTTCGCCTGCTATTAACAGCAAAATAAACCAGTATGAAGATTGCAATTTACAGCAGGGGCCTTGAACCCGATTTAAGAGGCCAGTTAAATATTCTGTTGGGCGAATTGCAGAAACATGATATTAACATTGTGCTTTTTGCCGGCCTGGCAGAGTACGATTTTGGATTGTACAATAAAAATATTACTTTTTTTGCCGGTCCGCAGGACCTTGACAGCAGTACAGATTTTTTAATAAGCCTTGGTGGCGATGGTACTATATTAGATGCGGTTACACTGGTACGCAACAAAAACATACCCATACTGGGCATTAATTTTGGCAGGCTTGGCTTTTTGGCAGGCATAAGCAAAGAAGACCTTGCCATTGCCGTAGATGCACTGGTAAGCACCACTTACGTAGTTGATAAACGTACCCTTATACACTTAGATGCAGATGTGCCGCTTTTTGACGAAACACCGTTTGGCCTCAATGAATTTGCCATACACAAGCGCGACACATCGCCCATGATAAAAATTCATACTTATTTAAACGGCGAATTTTTAAACTCTTACTGGGCTGATGGGCTGATTGTATCTACACCCACGGGCTCAACCGGTTATAACCTTAGTTGTGGTGGCCCCATCGTTTTCCCCGATTCTGCCAGTTTTGTAATTACGCCGGTGGCACCCCATAACCTTAACGTAAG
>CAZRDD010000820.1:0-1949 GCA_964598675.1 uncultured Parafilimonas sp. | reverse complement strand
GTTAAGCAGGCGTTTTACCAGTTCTTCTTCACTCACCTCAAGGGCAAGCACCAGTTTTATTTCGGTATTTTTAAGCTTCAGCAGTTTATCAAGCGCTATTGCCTGGGCCTTGGTACGCGGAAAACCATCAAACAAAAAGCCTTTTGCTTCGGGGTTGGTTTCTAATGCCGTGCTTATCATACCAATAACCACTTCATCAGGCACAAGCAGCCCTTTATCAATTAACGTTTTGGCTTCTAACCCTAATGGTGTTTTATTGCTAATTTCACTGCGCAGTAAATCACCGGTACTTAAATGCTTCAGTCCGTACTCCGCTATCAATTTTTCACTTTGGGTACCTTTGCCGCTGCCGGGAGGGCCAAACAAAATAATGTTTAACATGTTAACTTGTAACCTTGATGTTGCGCAAATATAGTAGTTGTATTTTGAAATTAGTTTAACAAAGCTTTACTGTTTTTTGAAAACCTTTATGTAAGGGCCACGTACGTTTAACGTATTTAAAGTAATTATGCTATTATTAAACAGGCAAGCAATACAAATAATTGTTTTATATAACCGCCAACGCAGTTGAAAAACATTACCGGCTGCACTCATTTTTAAACAAAAAAATGCCAGGCGTTTACAAGCATATAATTATAAAGCACCATAATGTTGATTTAAAAAACAACACAGAAACAAAGCAAAACCAATGATGACATTAAAAAAAACAAATACCGTTGCGCTGCTGTTAATAACAGTAATATTAAGCAGTTGCGGAACAGGCAACAACAGCGTAAAAAACAGCAATATGGATAGTGCAAAAAACAAAAACAACCCGGTATACTCCCGTACTGATACCGGCAAAGTAGCATTGGCCGATAACGAGTGGAAAAATATTCTGGCACCAGAGGTATACAATGTTGCCAGGAACAAGGGTACCGAAAGGCCAGGGACCAGCGTATTTGAACATTCAAAAGAAGTGGGTACTTACTACTGTGCCGCCTGCGGCAATGCGCTTTTTAAAAGCGATACAAAATTTGAGAGTGGTTGCGGCTGGCCCAGTTTTTACGAGCCCATAAGCAAAGGCTCCATTATTTATGCGCCGGATAACAGCTATGGCATGAAGCGTACCGAGGTAATGTGCGGCAGGTGTAAATCGCATCTGGGGCATGTATTTGAAGATGGCCCGCCACCTACTGGCCTGCGTTACTGTATAAATGGGGTGGTGCTGGATTTTGAAAAGGCACAACAGGCAGCAGAAAAATACAATGCCGGGGAGAAACCTGCAGCTAAATAACCGCTTGATTATGAATTATATTTGAATAGAGTACCCGCGTGTAACGGGTGCTCTATTTTGTGTTGCCCCAAAACAGTTTAACCGTATGCACCCACTGGCCAATGCCAAAAGTATAATGACAATTGCTGATAAAGTTTTAGCGTAAACTTGGTATGTATTTTAAAAATGAGGTTATTTGCAGGGTAAACACCTGTTAACATCAATTTAATACTTTAGCATGCTTCCAAAATACAAGAGGATTTTATTGAAACTTTCTGGCGAGGCGCTTCTCGGTACTAATAAAAACAGCTCCGACCCGTTTGACCCAAAGATTATTGAACAGTATGCCAATGATATTAAAACCGTTACCGACCTGGGTGTACAGGTGGCAATAGTAGTTGGCGGTGGCAATATTTACAGGGGCATGAACGAAAGCGACAGCGGTATTGAAAGGGCGCATGGCGATTATATGGGCATGCTGGCAACCGTTATAAATGGTATGGCTATGCAGGCAATGCTTGAAAAAGTAGGGGTGTACACCCGTTTGCAAAGTGCTATTAAAATGGAACAGGTGGCCGAACCTTACATACGCAGAAAAGCGATGCGCCACCTTGAGAAAAACCGCGTGGTAATTTTTGGTGCAGGTACCGGCAACCCTTATTTTACCACCGACACTGCGGGTAGCCTGAGGGCA
>CAZRDD010000819.1:0-1953 GCA_964598675.1 uncultured Parafilimonas sp. | reverse complement strand
AAAATGGTGGTGAGCGAGTGTACGGTAAGTGCCACCAACCCCAATGTGGTGGATGCCAATACGGAGCGCAGGGTTTTTGAGGCAGAAGGGCACACCATACAAAACGACCCCGGTGAAATTACGTTTGGGCCAGATGGCTATTTGTATATAAGTGTGGGCGATAACGGCACCCCGATGAAAGACCGGCATGCAGAGGAAATGAACTCCTACCTGGGCAAATTGCTGCGTATTGATGTTAGTACGCTGCCCTATAAAGTGCCTGCCGATAACCCTTTTATTGGCCAGAAAAACGTGAAGCCCGAAATTTGGGCTTACGGCCTGCGCCGTTTTTGGCGCTACAGCTTTGATAACCTTACCCACCAGCTGATGGGTGGTGATATTGGCGATAAGCTGGAAGAAGAAGTAGATATTATTACAAAAGGAGGCAATTATGGCTGGCCATTTGTGGAAGGGGATACGGTAAGGGTAAGGCGCGATTCGGTGAGCCTTGCCGGTATAATACCGCCGGTTATAACTTACAGGCGTAACGAGGGTATTTGCGCTATTGGCGGCAGTACCTACTACGGTAAAGCAATACCGCACCTTACCGGTAAATATATTTTTGCCGATTTTAACGGCAGCATTTTCTCGTTAACCAAAAACGGCCAGCAATGGGTAAGGCAACGGCTGGCAGTGCAAAACAAGCCGGAAAGCCCGTTGATTATCAATAGTTTTAATGTTGATGAAAATAACGAAATGTACCTGTCTGGCACGTTAAATACCAAAGAAGGGTCCAAAGGTGTGGTGTATAAAATTGTGCCTGCTAAGCGAGGGTAGCAGACACATCGGCGGGTGAATTATAAAAGTAATGGCGAAGGGTTTTAATAACCTTTCGCCATTTTTTTTAAGTTTTTGTTGCATGCGCGGTTATAGCAGCAGGTATGAGGCATTGTTTTAAATCATCTTAATTAACGAAAAATAGCTTCGGGAAAATCAAATAAACATGATATTCATCAATTTGGTGAGTGACATGCCTCATCATTGTGTCATAATTACGCAACTAATTTAGCAGTCTGAAAAAATCATTCATCATTTTAAAAACTGCATTATGAAACTTTTTCAAAGTATAAAATTCTGGATAATGGCAACGCTTATTTGCGTATTAGGATATGCTGTAAGCTGTGTAAAAAACGACCAGGTTGTTTTGCCAAGTACAACAGCCAGTACAACTACATTGGTATCGTTAAAAACAACAACGGCCCCAACCATTGATGGTACTGTTGATGCTGCATGGAACAACGCAACAAAACTTAGCATAAACCCTACAGTACCCGACCCCGGCAATGGCCTTTTTACAGGTTATATCGGCACCAGTTATCCTGCAACATTACGTTCTATGTATGATGACAAATACATTTATTTTCTTGCTGAGTATGGCGATGCCAACCAGAGTGTATATGTAGCCACCTGGTACTTTGACCCCTCTACCCAACTTTGGGCACAGGAGCCTACCAGCAATACATTTGATGCTAACGGTGTATTAACACGGGAAGGGTTTGGCGAAGATAAATTTGCCATGTTATGGAATATCGATAATTCAACCCCTAAGTTTACGGCTCAAACATGTTATGCCAGTTGCCATGTATTTACTCCTTACGTAGATTATTCGGTTGCGCCACCTGTTGCAAAATCTAATGCTGCAAGCGGTAACCACTATACAAATGGTGTGAATGAGAAAATTGATATGTGGTGGGGTCATTTAAGCAGGGACCTGATATTTAACCAGATAGATGACGACTACCAGGATTGGGCTGGCGGGCCAGGCGTTACTAATTTAGTAGGTGGCTCCGGCAATGGCCGCCACGTGGATGATATTACAGTAAGCGGTGCTTCAACCAAATGGCCTTATGCACCTACGTATACTGCGGCACTTCCACAAGGCGCTTCCAACAACAGGCAAACCCTTAAACTTGA
>CAZRDD010000818.1:0-1960 GCA_964598675.1 uncultured Parafilimonas sp. | reverse complement strand
TCGGTTGCTGTTTCCACCAACAAGGCAACACCATGCGGGGCGTATCCTTCATATAAAATCTCATCGTAGTTAACCATTTCCTTGCCCTGGGCACGTTTAATGGCAGCCTCTACACGGTCTTTAGGCATACCCACACTGCGGGCATTTTGAAAGCAGCGGCGCAGGGCGGCATTGGTGCCAGGGTCGGGGCCAGCAGCTTTAACTGCAATTACTATTTCTTTACCAATGCGGGTAAACTGTTTAGCCATCCTGTCCCAACGGGCAAACATGGTAGCTTTTCTTACTTCAAATATCCTTCCCATGGTCTCAAATATTATTTTAGGTTCAGATTTCAGGTGCCAGGTGCAGCCGTTTAGGGTGTAATTGGTTTTAATACTTAAAACAGCAGCCCTGTGTTATTACAGCTACATGGCTGGCTACCCTTTTTAGCAATGCAGGCAAGCCGCGGCCATTGTTTTTGTAAAAGCGGTGGCAAAAATACGCTTTTACCATAAATGATTAACTTATAGTAATGCTTTGTGAAAGATAAGAATTGTAACTGCTTTATTTTACCCGTTGATATGCCTGCTTATTGCCAGCAGAAGAGAAAACTGAACCCTTTAAGCCTCTTTTTTTGCCGGAAGCCGAAAATAGGAGGGTTTTTAGTGGCCCGATACCCGTGCTCATATATATACAGCTCAGGAAACCTTGTTTCTATTTTGCCTGAAATAAAAAGTGAAAAGAAAAAACATAATGCGGATAAACTCGTAGGAAAACCAGCGGGCCAACAGGGTAAATAAATTTTTTGCTTTTTCTTCGGCCTCTTTTGTAACGTGTATACAACTTGTGGCAATAATATCTTCGAGTATTTGTTCAGTTTGGGTGGCAAAAACTTCATCTTTTACATCAAGGTTTAATTCCACACTGGCATAGGCACTAATGTTGTTTATGTTGTACGAGCCTATGGTAAGCCATTTGCCATCGCACACCGCAAGCTTGCCATGCAGTATATTTTCCTGGTACTCATAAATCTCCACACTGTTGCGCAGCAACCAGCCGTACATATACCTTTCGGCATTTTTTGCCAGTGCCACATCCGATTGGCCAGCCATTATAACCTTAACCTTTACCCCTTTTTTAACCGCGGTTAGTATGTAACGTTTCATTTTATTGCCTGGCATAAAGTAGCTGCACAAAATAGTTACCCGCGTGGTGGCCGTGGCAAATATCTCCTTATAGGTTTTTGATATTTGTTTTTTACCAAGCACCCAGTCGTTCCTGCGCATTCTTACCAGGGAGGAAGCCGCGTAAGTTGAAGAAGCGGTTAACGCAGGCTGTACCGGGCAGGGCATGTTGCCCGTTTTTTGCGGAAAGCCGTTCCAGGTTTTCCAGGCAAGTATGCAAACCTGGCGGGCAACAGGCCCTTCGGCGTACAGGGCAAAATCCAGCCAGGCATTTTTCTCCGGCATGTCGTTGTAGCGGTTGCCAATGTTAATGCCGCCAATTAAGCAGCGGGCGGCATCTGCCACCACCAGTTTATGGTGCAGGCGGCGGCCAACATAAAAATGCTTTGTTTTAAAAAGCGGTTCAAAAAAACGGAATGCCACACCGCCTTCTGCAAGGTTGGCAATAAACTGTTTTGACAGGCTGCCGGATGCGTACGCATCGGCCATTACACGCACCTGTACTTTTCTGTTAGCAGCCGCTATTAAAGCCTGTGCAACTAAATGGCCTGTTTCATCATCTTCCAGTATATATGTTTGTATATCAATACTCTGTTTGGCTGAGGCTATTAGTTGAAGCAGTTTGGAAAAATACGCGTTTCCGGCACGCACCAGTTGTACAGTATTATGCGCAGTATATGCTGAAGAAGGCTGCTTTATTTTGCCGGATGACATGCAATAAAACTAACGAATTATTTATTACTATAATATTTAAGCCGGGCAGGTAACTTTAATTATAACACATTGTTATTGTATCA
>CAZRDD010000817.1:0-1962 GCA_964598675.1 uncultured Parafilimonas sp. | reverse complement strand
TTTTTTGCGCACACCTTTGACAGGATACTGAATTTTACCATCTTCCTGGATTCGATGGGCATGGCGGCTTCTGCGGCCAGTATTTTCTGGATACGCAAACGCACCCGGCATTTGGATAATACCGGCATTTATAAAATGAAGCTGTACCCCTTGCAGCCGGTTATTTTTATTACTGCCTACCTTTTTGTAGCCGCAAGTATTGCTGTACAAACACCCAACGCGGCTATTACTGCATTAATTGTAATGGCGGCTTGCATGCTCATCTACTTCGCCACCAAAAATCAAAGAAAGGGTGATGCAGTAAAACGGGTACGTTGATTGCAACCACATAGGCATGATTACAATTATAAATTAAGATGCTTGCACCTTATTTATATATAACAACTGCTTTATACCTTTAGGCTGCGCTTAAAAACAGCCAACACCGGTTTTAATGAAAAAGAATATTAACGGGGACTACCTGCAAACCCTTGGCATTTCGATTGCTGACCATGTAACTGCCATGATAGCCTACTGGGATGCAAAACTTGTTTGCCGGTTTGCCAATGTTGCTTACAGAGATTGGTTTGGCAAAACCCCGGAGCAAATGATTAACAAAATGACTTTGCCAGAACTGCTTGGCCCGGCCCTGTACGAAAAAAATCTGCCTTACATAACCGAAGCCTTAAAAGGGCACCCGCAAACTTTTGAACGGGAAATACCTGCCCCCAGTGGTGGGGTAAGGTACTCGCTGGCCAACTATTTTCCCTACATTGTTAATGGGCAAACAAAGGGCTTTTTTGTACACGTGGCCGATATTTCGGCTATAAAACAACAGGCGGCAAACCCAGCTTTGCCGCAGGAAATTGTGAGTGCACAAAACAGCCTGCTTATTAACCTGGCCGATATTGTTTCCAACAACCTTAAATCGTACGAAAACAACCTGGAAGAAATACTGGGCGGTATTAGCAACGGCCCCGGACCCGGACAGCAGGAAATTGTTAGTAAGCTAAAAAACATCTCCACCGGGTTTGGCGAAACAGCCACACATTTAAACGAGATTATAAGAATACAGCAATACAGCAAATTAAAGCCAGGCTATATAAACCTGCACGACTATATTAACAATGCATCCAATACAGTTAAAAACACACCGGAGGCGGAACCTGTTATAATAAAAAACAACGTAAGCCCGGCCATAAAGCTATTGGCAAACCCCGTTTATTTAGAAAACATACTGGTAAAGGTTTTAGCCTCCTCAATTGCAAAAAATCAGCACAGCCATGAACTTATCATATCCCTGGATGCTTTTTTAATGGATAAATGGCTTATACTGAAAATAAAAGATAACGGGCGGGGTAGTAATGGCAACAAAAGCAACCGCGCGGTTAACAATAACGAAGCTGCGGCCAGCCCGCCCGCCGATGGCGTTGGCCTGTTTGTTACAAAATTCCAGGTAGAATCGATGGGCGGCCGCATTGAAGTGGAAAGCTCCGAAGAAAAAGGCACCACCATTAGCATTTACTTCACCCTTGCCTGAAAACTGTACTACCTGACAAAAATCAGCCGTTGTAGAAACATTTGGCAGTAGTTGCCCTAACCGGAAGCAATAGTTTTGGAGTGCTTTAAAAAGCTTTCTAAAAATAACCACCCCATGAAAACGAATCAGGCCCCAGATACGGGCCAAATTAGCGTGCTGGTAGCCAACCGGGTTACGGCTTTACTTGCCTACTGGGACAGCAGTTTAGTTTGCCGTTATGCTAATACCGCTTATTTAAGCTGGTTTGGAAAATCAGCTGAACTTGTGATAGATAAGATGAGGGCCCCTGAGTTACTGGGTACCCTTTTTGAGCAACAAAAGCCCCATATTGAGCAAGTACTTGCCGGGAAAGAACAAACATTTGAAACCGCACTAATAACCCCCAATGGCGAAACAAGGTATTTTTTAGTAAATTACTTCCCCGACTTTGTTGATGGTGAGGT
>CAZRDD010000816.1:0-1965 GCA_964598675.1 uncultured Parafilimonas sp. | reverse complement strand
AAGGCATAAATTATCTTGAAGCATTCGACTTTGAAATAGGGCTTTTGATAAATTTTGGGGGAAACAGTTTAGAGTGGAAACGTTTGTTTAATAAAAAATACCGGCCATTATAAATAAGCTGGTTTTTCTGGCGATCAAAATCAGGATAATCAGAAGAATCAGGTCAAAATCCCGGTCAGCTCTTTGTTTTATTAAAAAGGCTTTATATATTCGCACTATATAAAGCCGCTATGCTAAAAAACAGGATATATAATATGGTTAACAACCTTGCAGTAGTTACTGTGGTGGTGGTTGTCATTATTATTCCTGCCCTGGCATGGAGGTAACCTTCTGTTGTAACTACTAAACAAATTATAACGAACCCGCCTCCGCAAAGAGGCGGGTTTTTTGTTTGCACAGTAATAGCAAAAAAGAAAACATTGAAAATTTATAAGATAATAATTTAAATAACATAGCATTTAATCATCGTTGGTAAAAAGCCAAATAAAAAGAACAGGCATGGCAGAGTTAAACAAATACAGTAAAACACTAACGCAGGACCCTACACAACCGGCCGCACAGGCAATGTATTACGCTATAGGTTTTACTGAGGAAGATTTTAATAAAGCACAGGTAGGTATTGTAAGTATGGGCTGGGATGGTAACCCCTGCAACATGCACCTGAACGACCTTGCTACAGATGTAAAAACAAGTGTTAATGATACAGAGGGCTTATTGGGACTGCGTTTTTATACCATTGGCGTTAGCGATGGCATAAGCATGGGTACTGATGGTATGCGTTACAGCCTTGTTAGCCGCGATATTATTGCAGACAGTATTGAAACAAATGCAGGTGGCCAGTACTACGATGCCCTTATTACTATACCGGGTTGCGATAAAAATATGCCGGGTTCTGTTATGGCTATGGGCAGGCTTAACCGCCCATCTATCATGCTGTATGGTGGCACCATTGCACCAGGCCATTACAAAGGGCAGGATTTAAACATTGTTTCAGCTTTTGAAGCATTGGGGCAAAAAATTGCAGGTAATCTTGACGAAAACGACTTTAAAAATATTGTACGCCATTCTTGCCCCGGTGCAGGTGCTTGTGGTGGTATGTACACCGCCAACACCATGGCCAGCGCTATAGAAGCCCTGGGTATGAGTTTGCCAAATTCCTCATCAAACCCCGCATTAAGCAAGGAGAAACAGGAAGAGTGTAAGGAAGCAGGAAAAGCGATAAAACTGCTTTTGGAAAGAGATATTAAACCAAGAGATATTATGACCCGCAAAGCATTTGAAAATGCCATTACGGTTATAATGGTGCTTGGTGGCAGTACAAACGCTGTGCTGCACTTAATTGCTATTGCAAAAAGTGTTGGTGTGCCTTTAACGCAGGACGACTTTCAGGCCATCAGCGACAGGGTGCCTGTACTTGCAGACTTTAAGCCAAGTGGTAAATACCTTATGCAGGACCTACACTCAAAAGGAGGTGTGCCTGCAGTTATGAAATACCTGCTGGGCAAAGGCCTTTTACATGGCGATTGCTTAACAGTAACCGGCAAAACAGTAGCCGAAAACCTTGAAAATGCACCTGACCTTGATTTTGAAACACAGGATATTATTTATCCGCTGGAAAGGCCGCTAAAACAAACAGGCCATTTGCAAATATTATACGGTAACCTTGCCGAAGGTGGAAGTGTGGCAAAAATAAGTGGTAAAGAAGGTGAGCGTTTTGAAGGCACAGCTAGAGTATTTGACGGTGAGCATGACCTTATTAAAGGTATTCAAAGCGGCAGGGTACACGCTGGCGATGTGGTGGTTATACGCAATATTGGCCCCAAAGGCGCACCCGGCATGCCCGAAATGCTTAAACCAACAGGGGCTATTATTGGCGCAGGGCTGGGTAAATCAGTAGCCTTAATTACTGATGGCAGGTTTAGCGGCGGTACGCATGGTTTTGTCGTCGGCCATATTACGCCCGAA
>CAZRDD010000815.1:0-1970 GCA_964598675.1 uncultured Parafilimonas sp. | reverse complement strand
AACAGTTATACTGCACCACGCAGATGGTGGTACAGATGCCTTTACTGTTAACCATACTTACAACGAGCAGCAGATTGAATGGTTTAAAGCCGGTGGTGCCTTAAACATCATAAGGAAGAAATTTGCTGGTGCATAATACAATTAATCTTTATTTTAAAAACCTGCCCCTTCTTTCGGGCAGGTTTTTTTATGAAAAATTAAACCTCTCGCCTTTCTTTTAAATAACCAATACAGGTAAATTATTTGCAAATTAATCCTGCTTTTGCAGTTTATACATAAGTTTAACGCATGAAGAAGCCATTATTACAAACAATATTAGTGTTAGCCTGCGCCGCTGTTTGTACAGCAGTTTTTGCCAAAGAAAAAAACAAAGCAGACAAGAAAAAAGACATAAGTGTTATTGCCTACTACGCAGGCGATGCCAAACACATTGATGCCTACCCGGTAGAAAAACTAACCCACATTATTTACAGCTTTACGCATTTAAAAGGCAACGAAATTTTTGTACAAAACAAAAACGACAGCGAAACAATAAAGCACCTGGTAAGCCTTAAAAGAAGGAACCCAAAATTGAAAATAATACTTTCTATGGGGGGCTGGGGCGGCTGCGAACCTTGCTCCGAAGTATTTTCTACCAATGAAGGCAGGGAAGCTTTTGCAAAATCGGTGCTGCATACATCGGAATACTTTGGCACCAATGGTATTGACCTTGACTGGGAGTACCCTGCTGTATCGGGCTATCCCGGCCACCGTTTTGTACCGGAAGACAAGCCAAATTTTACCGAGCTACTCAAAGCGCTTCGTAAATACTTGGGCAAAAAATATGAAATTAGTTTTGCTGCCGGTGGCTCTGTAACCTGCCTGCATGAGTCTTTTGAGTGGAATAAAATTGCCCCGCTGGTGGATAAGGTAAACATAATGACGTATGACCTGGTACATGGCTATAGCAAAGTAACCGGCCACCACACGCCACTTTACTCCACCCCGCAACAGGTTGAGTCGGTTGATTACGCAGTAAACTATTTAACCTCTATTGGCTTTCCTGCAAATAAACTGGTAATTGGCGCGGCCTTTTATGCAAGGATATTTGATGTAGATGTTGATGCCAACAATGGGTTATACCAGCCCGGCCATTTTGACCACGGCTTCGACTTCAATACCTATAACAGGGATTCACTGGAAAAAGCAGGGTTTACCTACTATTGGGATGATGTGGCGAAGGCCCCTTATTTTTACAGCCCTGCAAAAAAACAGGAAATAACGTTTGACGATAAAAAGTCCATAGCGCTTAAAACCAGCTACGCCATTGCAAAGGGCCTTAACGGCATAATGTTTTGGGAGCTTGGTAACGACCTTACCAAAAATGGCCTGCTGGATGTAATTGACGAAACACGCAAAAAATAAGCATCAGGCAGCACCTGGATAAATTTAAAAGCCCCGCAAACTCAATTTGCGGGGCTTTTTATTATCATTCATATAATTTAGAACGTTATGGCTGCTTTGGCTGAGGCATCCAAAATTCAAAAGGCTTGTTACGGTTGCATTTAAGCGTACCATCCTCCACAACCAGTTCTCCGGCTTGTATTGACGACCTCCTTAAATCAAACGGTACCACTCCATTGGGCCCGGCGGGTGATTCGCCATGTGTTTTACGACCGGGATGTGTAAAGTAAAATACATACGCTTTGTTGTTTACCACCACAACATCGCCATGCGCCCCGCTGGGTGTGTCATCCGGCCGGTTGGTAGCACTGTCTAAAATAAGCCCCTGCTTTTCCCATGTATTTCCATCTTTAGAGCGGTACACCCGCATGCCATGCCACTCATCCGTAAGCATCCAATACCATTGCCCAAAGTAAAATATTTTAGGGCCTTCCTGTGCTGTTTCGCCAATAACCGGGGTGTTTTTATACGTCCAGTGAAACAGGTCGCTGCTTTCGGCCACCATAATAGCACTGTTACGCTGCTGA
>CAZRDD010000814.1:1718-1976 GCA_964598675.1 uncultured Parafilimonas sp. | reverse complement strand
GCGGCGAAGGCGCTATGGATGCTGCCAACATTTTAAAACCAGCACTGGCCCGTGGCGAACTCAGGGCCATAGGTGCTACCACCTTAAATGAGTACCAGAAGTTTTTTGAAAAAGACAAGGCGCTTGAACGCCGTTTTCAAAAGGTGATGATTGATGAACCCAGCCCTGAAGATGCTATCTCCATACTGCGTGGCCTGAAGGACAGGTACGAAACCCACCACCACGTACGTATTAAGGACGAAGCTATTATTGCTGCGG
>CAZRDD010000814.1:0-1708 GCA_964598675.1 uncultured Parafilimonas sp. | reverse complement strand
GCGGTTGAACTATCTCAACGCTACATTACCGACAGGTTTTTGCCCGACAAGGCCATTGACCTTATTGATGAAAGCGCTGCCAAGCTGAGGCTGGAAATGAACTCCATGCCGGAGGAACTGGACAAATTAGAGCGGCAGATACGCCAGTTGGAAATTGAGCGCGAAGCCATTAAACGCGAGAATGACACTGCAAAGCTTAAAGAACTAAGCACCGATATTGCCAACCTTGCCGTACACCGCGACACCTTTAAAGCTAAGTGGAAAGAAGAAAAAGAACTGGTGGAAAAATTGCAGAACGCAAAAACCGCCATTGAAAAACTTAAACTTGAAGCCGACCAGGCAGAACGTAACGGCGATTATGGCAAAGTGGCTGAGATTAGGTACGGCAAAATAAAAGAACAGGAACAGATAGTGGCCGACTACTCAAAAAGACTGGCCAATACTACCGATAAAAGGATAATGAAGGAAGAGGTTGACGCGGAAGATATTGCGGAGATGATAGCCAAATCAACGGGTATACCTGTTAGCAAAATGATGCAGAGCGAACGCACCAAGCTGCTGCTGCTGGAAGATGAACTGCACAAACGCGTGGTTGGCCAGGAAGAAGCTATTACCGCTGTTGCTGATGCCATACGCAGAAGCCGTGCGGGTTTGCAGGACCCTAAAAAGCCCATAGGCTCATTCATATTCTTAGGCACTACCGGTGTGGGTAAAACCGAACTGGCAAAAGCGCTTGCAGAATACCTGTTTGATGATGAAAGCATGATGACACGTATTGACATGAGCGAGTACCAGGAAAAACACTCCGTAAGCAGGCTGGTGGGTGCGCCTCCGGGCTATGTGGGTTACGATGAAGGCGGCCAATTAACTGAAGCCGTACGCCGTAAACCTTACAGCGTGGTATTGCTTGATGAAATTGAAAAAGCGCATCCTGATGTGTGGAATATATTGCTGCAGGTGCTTGATGATGGCCGCCTTACCGATAACAAGGGCCGGGTGGTTAATTTTAAAAACACCATCATAATAATGACGAGCAACATAGGCAGCCACCTTATACAGGAAGCCTACGAAAACGTTAATGAAAGCAATCTTGAAAAGGCAGAAGCGAGGGCCAAAACAGAAGTAATGAACCTGCTGCGCCAAACCATACGGCCAGAGTTTTTAAACAGGGTTGATGAAATCATTATGTTCCACCCGCTGTTGAAGAGAGACATACAAAGCATTGTAAAAATTCAACTGAACGGGCTTAAAAAATTGCTGGCAGACAATGGAATGGTAATTGACTTTAGCGATTACCTGATTGAATACCTGGGCGAGCAGGGTTTTGACCCACAGTTTGGTGCAAGGCCATTGAAGCGCCTTATACAAAAGGAAATAGTAAATACTTTGAGTAAACGTATACTGGCAGGTGATATAAACAAGAGCCACCCTGTATTGGTTGATGTGTTTGATAATGTAGTGGTTTTTAGAAATGATGTTGCAACCAACACAGCTTCTTCTGCAAAGGAGAAAACGGCAATTGTTTAATTAGTGATGATGTGAAAATGATACTGCGGTTAAAGCCCCACGCCTTGCGCGCGGGGCTTTTTTATTACCCGCTAAACAAGCAACAACGCTGCTACTAATACAATTGCAACCTTGCAGTATTTATAACATGGCTTTGTTGTTGTAAAATTTACAACGGCATAATTTATAATGAACGGGTAAA
>CAZRDD010000813.1:0-1976 GCA_964598675.1 uncultured Parafilimonas sp. | reverse complement strand
CCCAACTCCTCAATGAAGTAATTACAGGAGTAAACACATAATCGCTAAACCAAGTGGATAACGAAATATGCCATTTTCGCCAAAATTCAGTCATGCTTCTCGCTGAAAAAGGGTAGTTAAAGTTAGTCATTAATTTAAAGCCCATTACTTCGGCTGTTCCCAAAGCAATATCCGAATAGCCAGAAAAATCACAGTAAATTTGAAAAGCAAAAAACACTACAGCAATTATCAATTGATAGCCTTGATAATGGGATGGATGCGAGTAAACAATATTAACAAATATGGCCAATCTATCTGCAACTACACATTTTTTTAGTAACCCCCAACCAATTCGCAATAATCCACTCTTAACCTGCCCGTAATTAAAATTATGTTTTATATGAAACTGATGCAGTATATTTTGTGGCCTTTCAATGGGGCCAGCTACCAGTTGTGGATAAAACATTACGTACAAAGCATAAATACCCAAATGCCTTTCTGCCTTTTGGTTGCTCCTGTATACTTCAATTGTGTAACTCATGGCCTGAAATGTATGGAACGACAGACCTATTGGCAAAACCCATGAAAGGTTATTTACGCCATAGTTCCAGTTCAGAAGGTGTGCAAGGTGCCTTAGATTATCATTAAAAAAATTGAAGTATTTGAAAAAGGCAAGCACACCTACGTTAGCAATAATACTAAAAACCAAATATAGTTTTTTCCGTTTTTCTGCCTTTTCAATCATTATACCTGCCCAGTAGTCTATTAATATTGTAAAAAAAAGAATTAAAATATACTTGGGCACAAACGCCATATAAAAAATACAACTTGCTGCCAAAAGCCAAAACCAACGTAACTTAAACGGCAGGAAAAAATAAAGAGCAGTAACAATTGGAAAAAAAATAAGGAATTGAAACGAGTTAAAAAGCATATTTTAAAAGCATTATTGTTAACGTTTAGCATACATATAGCAAGCAATTTTTAACTTCTAACCAAACTTTTTTATTTCCTAGTCTTATTGTCAAATACCTGCTTTGCATCTCTATACCCTGAACGAAGTATTTCACAATCTGCCAGGTGAACTACATATTTTAAACCAATTTCAATAAATCGCTCTATACTTGCATGGTCGGTAGTTATAGTACCCGGAAACTTACCGGCCTTATTAATTTTTGCCGTCAATTCTTCCAAATAATCCAATACCCTAGGGTTACTTGTTTGCCCTGGAATACCAAGCACTTTCGACAAGTCAAAAAGACCAACAAAAAGAATGTCCAAACCTTCAACTTCTAATATTTCTTCAATATTCTCAATAGCTTCCTTACCTTCTATATTAATAGCAACCATTACGTTAGCGTTAGCTGTTTGTGCATGGCTTACTGCATTGTCTTTGGTATAGCCGGCAGCTCTTGTAAAGGGCGAAAACCCTCGGTTACCGGCTGGAGGAAATTTGGAATAATGAATCAGTTCCTCTACTTGCTTCTTTTGAAAAATATTGGGTACCTGTATGCAATGTACCCCAATATCCAAAGCTTTTAAAATGTCTGCTTCATTCACTGAGCCCACCCTCATTACAGGCGATACATTACGAGCTTCGCAAGCCATTACCATGTGCTGTGCAGTCTCAAAACTTATTGGGCCATGCTCAGCATCAATAATCATAAAATCAAGGCCTGCAGAGGCAATAACATCGGCTGTAACAGCACTTGGTATACTGCACCATGTGCCTAAAACAGCCTGCCCGGCCTGCAGCTTTTCCTTCAAGTAATTTTTACCCCGCATAATTCAAAAGTTCTTTATCGTTATAAATTTTTTGAGCTAGCATAAAATCAAGCACTGTATCAACATCAAGTCCTTCAACCGGAGAAGTTATATGCAGATATGGATTTTTTGACATAACATACCTGTTTGTAATCATTTCGCCTTTAAATGCAATAAATAAAGCACCTGTTACGCGGTACAACTTTTCCATATATTGAGAGTAATCGTGCCATATA
>CAZRDD010000812.1:0-1989 GCA_964598675.1 uncultured Parafilimonas sp. | reverse complement strand
TGGCGCAAAAAAATAACATACTGGCAAAAATGTTTAGTAGATGCTGGCAAGGTAAAATTACTTGTGTGGCATTGCTTTACAGCCTGCTCGTTTGCTCTTGCAATAACGTTACAAATGACAAGCCTGCGTTGTTTACAAAAATGGACCCCGGCAAAACCAATATCCATTTTTCGAACGACCTTTCTTACAACGCAGATTTTAATATATACAAGTACAGGAACTTTTATAATGGTGGCGGCGTTGCCATTGGCGATATTAACAACGATGGCCTGCCCGATATTTTTTTTACCGCCAATATGCAACCCAACAGGTTGTACCTTAACAAAGGTAATTTTCAGTTTGAGGATCTAACCGAAAAAGCAGGCATAGGCAAAAAAGGAAAATGGTCAACTGGGGTAAGCATGGCCGATGTAAACGGCGATGGCCTGCTGGATATTTATGTATGCAACAGCGGTGATATAAAAGGGGATAAGCGTGGCAATGAATTATACATAAACAACGGCAACTTAACGTTTACCGAAAGTGCGCAGCAATATGGGCTGGACGATAAAGGGCTTTCCACACATGCTGCATTTTTTGATTACGACCACGATGGCGATCTCGATATGTTTTTGCTCAACAATTCCTTTAAAGCCATTGGGAGTTTTGACCTCCAAAAAAACCAGCGTAACATACGCGATTCAGTAGGTGGCGATAAGCTGTACCGTAATGACGGCGGGCATTTTACCGATGTAAGTGCGCAGGCCGGTATCTTTGGCAGTGTGATAGGCTTTGGGCTTGGAGTAACAGTGGGTGATGTTAATGGCGATGGCTGGCAGGATATATACGTATCAAACGATTTTTTTGAGCGAGATTACCTGTACATCAATAATAAAAACGGAACGTTTAAAGAATGCCTGGAAGACCAGATGATAAGCATCAGCAATGCTTCCATGGGGGCAGACATGGCAGATATTAACAACGATGGGCACCCCGACATATTTGTTACCGAAATGCTGCCCGAAGACAATGCCAGCGTTAAAACCAAAACAACATACGAAAACTGGAATAAGTACCAGGCCGATTTAAAGGCAGATTACTACCACCAGTTTACACGCAACATGCTACAGCTTAACAATGGCAACAATACTTTTAGTGAGATAGGCCGTTATGCAGGTGTATGTGCAACAGACTGGAGCTGGGGTGCCTTGATAACCGACCTTGACAACGATGGCTATAAAGATATTTTTGTAGCCAATGGCATTTACCAGGACCTTACCAACGAGGACTATATACAGTACATCTCCAACCAGGAGTTTATGAATGAGGTGTATAAAGGCAAGCCGGATTTTAAAAAACTGATAGATTTAATCCCCTCGCACCCAGTATCCAATTATGCCTTTAGTAACAATGGCGATTTAACCTTTAGCAACAAGGCAAAGGAGTGGGGGCTTGCAGAACCCGGTTTCAGCAATGGTTCGGCGTATGCTGACCTTGACAATGATGGTGACCTTGACCTTGTGGTAAACAATGTAAACATGCCCTGTTTTGTTTACCGTAACGAAAGTGTGCAGCAGCACCCCGGTAACAAGTTTTTAAAAGTAACCTTAAAGGGTAAGGGTAAAAATACGGCAGCACTCGGCTCAAAAGTAACGGTGCATTACAACGGCACCATAGCCTACCAGGAAGAAATGCCCATGCGCGGATTTGAATCAACGGTAGATAGCCGGTTGAACTTTGGCCTGGGCAAAACCAGTAAAATAGATAGCGTAGTGGTGCAATGGCCCGGTGGCGGGCAAAGCGTGGTAAAAAATGTAGCGCCGGATAGTATGCTGGTGATAAAACAACCCGATGCTGCAATGTTAACCCCACTTACAGCCATCAGCACACCACCTGCCACCATCTTTACCAACGCCACCACCAACTACGGCATAGACTTTAAACATAAAGAGAATGAGTACAGCGATTTTGACCGCGACAGGCTCATCTTCCACATGCTGTCAACGCAGG
>CAZRDD010000811.1:0-1991 GCA_964598675.1 uncultured Parafilimonas sp. | reverse complement strand
GCCACTGGCCGTACTCCAGGCCCAGGTAAGGTATAATGGCATCGCCAAGGCGTGCCCAGGCACCGGCATAAAAGCTTACGGGGTTTTCGTCGTTCTCCACATTGGCAGCGGCAAATTGTACGGCACCGCCTAAAACGGTTTCGTGGGCACCTGCCTGGGTGCTGTACAGTGCGCTAAGGTGCAGGGTGGTAATGGGGCCTAAAGGCAGGTAACCGCCTGCATGCAGCGTAGTACGCGGGTTTATAAGGTATATCAGGTTATCGGAGAAGGATTGCTTTGGCCTGTTAATGTGGTACATGCTTACGCCTGCGTAAAAATTATCGCGGTCGGTAGTGCTGCTGGTATACAGTACGCCTGCATTAACATCTAAAAAGTTGGAGGAAAGGGTGCCTTTAAGTATCAGCGGGTCGGTAGTGGTGCCGGTAAACCCCTGGGAGGTTAACTGGTCTTCTACCTTAAGGTTGCTGGTATAAATGTTCATATTGCTGTACGTAGCCTGAAAACCCGCGCCTATTTGCTTGTACCCGTCTTCATCAAGCCCTTTGTGGTAGGCTGTAGAGAGGGAGAAGTAGTTAAACGCTACGGCACCGGCGGCGCTTTTATCGCTGTAAGCCATCAGGCCCAGGCCCCAGGTATCGGTGGCGGGTATTTTGTTGCGCAGTATGGGGAAGTCTACGGAAGCCGTCATGGTTTCGTAGGCCCGGTTTATGGTGGGCCACTGGTTACGGTAGTTGGCCGCAAAGCGTATGTTGCCATCAAATTTACCTGTAAATGCCGGGTTGAGGGTTAGCGGTGAGGAGTAAAACTGAGAAAAATGAGGGTCCTGCGCTATACATCTTCCTGCAAACAGTACTAACATCGTCAAAAATAATACTCTCATTCTGCAGTTTTTGGTGTACTAAAGTAGCTTTTTTTAGCAAACAATTTTTTTAAAACCCAATACTTAAAGTAAATATTTATTCCTGTGTTTTTATGCCAAAGGCAAGGTCGCCCGCATCGCCCAGGCCGGGTACAATATACCCTTTGGCGGTTAGCTCATCATCAATATCGCCGCACCAAATTTTTACTTTGGTGCCTGCCTCGCGCAGCACATACTCAATACCCACGGTACAGGCTATGGCGCAGGCTATGTGTATTTGTGCGGGGGTACCCTCGTTTTTAATGGCGGCAATGGTTTTTACCAGCGATGCACCAGTGGCCAGCATGGGGTCGCACAGTATAAGCACCCGGCCATCCAGCGTGGGGCTGCTCATATACTCCAGGCTAATATCAAAACCGCCATCGCTGTGGTGCTTGCGGTAAGCGCCTATAAAAGCATTATCGGCTTTATCAAAATAATTAAGCATACCCTGGTGCAAGGGTAAACCGGCACGCAGTATGGTTGCCAGTACGGGCTGTGCGGCCAGTACCTTGCTGCTGTGTATGCCCAGCGGGGTTTGCACCTCGGTGGTTATATGGGGCAGCTCCTTACTAAGCTCGTAGGCAATTACTTCCCCCAGCCGCTCCAGGTTACGGCGAAAGCGCTGCCTGTCGGTTTGCACAGTGGTATCTCTTAACTCGCTTACCCAGTTTGATACAAGGCTGTGTTTTTGACTTAGATTAATAACCATAATGCTAAGATACTTAAACAACGGTTATTTTAAATATTTAGTGCCATTTGCGGATGTACAGCCCTTTTACCCCGATAAAACCATTTTTGCAGGTTTTACCCCCGCCCTGGATGCACTACCCTCTACCCTGCTGATACCCAGTGGCTGCATACCCAACTGCTGACAGCAAAAAGCCCCGTTGCGTTGCGCAACAGGGCTTTTTAATTGGTTGATTAACCACTATTTATTTCATCCACCAAACTTTTACGTTACTGTTATTGCCGCCAATTTTTGTAATGGCTGCATTGTAATTATCGGCATTGTTAACTGCCTCATCCTGCGCATAAGGCAGGCGGTAAAACGTAGTGTATGTTGATGACGGATTGCTTTTGGCATCAAAAG
>CAZRDD010000810.1:0-1999 GCA_964598675.1 uncultured Parafilimonas sp. | reverse complement strand
GTTGTTTATCTAACACAACTATTATCGTTCAGTTTTAGCAGATGTATTACAACATGTTTGATGCATAAACATCAGCATGAAAATATTTTAAAAATAGTTGTGCAAAAATTTGTTAATGCAGAAAAAGAATTTCTATTTTTGCAGCGTCAACAAAATTAATAACAGTATGCAAAGTCTAAATACACATATCGCAATAAAAGGATGCTTTAGCTCATCAGTGGGCTATATCATCTGCGGGGCATACCATGCTGTTAATAAGTAGCAATAATAAACTTACCATAACACATAAGCCCCGCAAAAAAGCGGGGCTTTTTGTTTGCAGTAAGTGGAGAAAAATAATGGTTACAACACTGTACAAAAAACATATAAGCAACCAACAACAAAAGCAGGCGGAGTTTAAAAACCGTACAGGCTATGCTATGCCTTCTGCATTTGTAAAAATCATACCGTGGTGCGCTGAAACATAATGCCATAAGGCATTTCAGCAAAACAAAAGCCCCACGGTACTACACCAGTGGGGCTTTTTATTTTGCACATATACAACTGCTGCATGCAGTTGCTTTACAAAAAATAAAAACAGTTTTTTAATAAACAGGTAACAGAAATATTTTTTTATAACAACGTTTAAAATGATTACGTAACAGTTAAACAGTTAATACAAAAGGAGGTAAACATGCGTTTTAATTTTTTAAGGGGTACACAAAACGAAACCCTTAACTACGAAGGTGCAAAAGCATATACATTAACACCCGAACAGGAGTTATATACTGCAGTATCTGCAGCAGTTTTAACAGATAATTTTTATGAAGGTGAAGGTGCTGCATTGGCCCGTATAAAAAGCCTGATTGAAAAAAATGACGCATTGTTTACTGCAAAGCTGGCTGTGTATGCAAGGGAGCAAATGTACCTGCGCACAGTGCCGCTGGTATTAACCGTTGAGCTTGCGAAAATACACAATGGCGATGGCCTTGTGGC
Source organism: uncultured Parafilimonas sp. (assembly GCA_964598675.1). Taxonomy (GTDB): domain Bacteria; phylum Bacteroidota; class Bacteroidia; order Chitinophagales; family Chitinophagaceae; genus JABDFW01. The sequence continues at coordinate 1,024 of CAZRDD010000810.1, read as the reverse complement.
AGCTTTAACTGAACGTGTTGTTAAGCGTGCTGATGAAATTACGGAGTTGCTTGGCTGCTATGCTTTAAGCAACCAACGCACAGGCACTAAACAGCTTAACAGGCTTAGCAGGCAGTTGCAAAAAGGGCTGGCAGCAGCTTTTAACAAATTTGATGAGTACCAGTTTGCAAAGTATAACCGCAACACCAATGTAACACTTAAGGATGCACTGTTTATTGTACACCCAAAAGCAAAGGATGATGCACAGCAAATACTGTTTAACAGCATAGCTGGCGGCACTTTGAAAACACCCTATACCTGGGAAACCGAGTTAAGTGCCCAGGGGCAAAAAACATACACCAGCTCAGCAGAAAAACAACTTGCCATTAAAGCAAAATGGGAGGAGCTTATTGCAAGCAACAACCTGGGCTACATGGCACTGTTAAGAAACCTGCGTAATATACTTGAAGCGGAAGTAAGCACAGAAGCGCTTAACAAGGCTTGTGCTTACTTAACCAGCGAAACGGCCGTTGCTAACAGTAAACAGTTGCCCTTTAGGTTTTTAACAGCTTACCGCGAGGTAGCGGCAGTGCAAAGTGGCCATACAGGCAAAGTGCTGGATGCCCTTGAAAAAGCAGTGCTGCACAGTGCAGTAAACATACCGGGCTTTGATGAAAACACCAGTGTTGTTATTGCTGCCGATATGAGCGGAAGTATGCAAACTGCATTAAGCAGCAAAAGCACTGTACAGCGTTACGAAATTGGTTTAATGCTGGCCATGCTGCTGCAAAACAGGTGTGGCAATGTGGTAACAGGCATATTTGGGCAAACATTTAAACGTGTACCGTTGCCGCACAGCAATATTTTAAGCAACACTTACCGGTTGAGTAATATGATTGGCGAGGTGGGACACAGCACCAATGGTTACCTGGTTATTGCAGACTTGCTGCAGCGCAGAAAAGCGGTTGATAAAGTAGCCCTGTTTACCGACATGCAGTTGTGGAACAGTACTGGCAGTACATCCATAGCCGACCTGTGGAAACAG
>CAZRDD010000809.1:0-2000 GCA_964598675.1 uncultured Parafilimonas sp. | reverse complement strand
TGCCGCGCAAATATACGAGGCATGTAACCCCTTTAATAAAAAAACACAGCCAACGGTGGCTATTATAGGGGCAGGCATTGCCGGGCTGCATGCCGCCTATGTACTTAAACAGGCGGGTATTACGGCCCAAATATATGAGGCCAGCGGGCGTGTTGGCGGCAGGATATTTTCCGTACCCGACCTGATGGAAAAAGGGTACTGGACTGAAATGGGCGGGGAATTTATTGACAGCGGCCACACAGACATGCTTAACCTTGTACAACATTTTAACCTGCCCAAACTTGACCGCAGGGAGGCATCGGAGCTATCGCTTACCGAGTATGCCTATTACTTTAATAAAACGCATTACCAGCTAAAAGATATACTTGATGCTTTAAAACCTGTTACTCCACAACTTAAAAAAGACATTGCTTCGCTCTCCAGCGATATTTCATACATCAACCATGCACCGGGGGATATTTATTTAGACAACCTTTCCATTACTGAATATGCCGACAAATTAGGGTTAAGCGGCTGGTTTAAATCATTTATAAACAACGGATACACTGCGGAGTATGGCATGGAAGCCAGCGAGCAGTCTGCCCTTAATTTTCTAACACTTATCAGCCCGGATGAACATGGCGATTTTACCCCTTACGGCGTTAGCGATGAACGCTACAGCATTATTGGCGGCAACGAAAAACTGTGCCAGGCATTGGCACACCAGCTAAAGCCGCAGATACAGGTGGAGCATACACTGGCAGCCCTTGCACAAAACAACGGTGGCAGGTACAAACTCACTTTTAGCAAGGGGCTAAACAAACAGGTGGATATTGAAGCCGATATGGTATTGCTAACAGTACCTTTCCCTGTTTTACGCGATGTGGATATAAAGCTGCCGCTGCCCGCGTGGAAAACCAATGCCATAAAAAAGCTGGGGTTTGGCACAAACTCAAAAATTTTTGTGGGGATGAACGACAGGGTTTGGCGTAAGCAGGGTTATGCAGGCTACACCTTTACCGATAACGGCTTAATGAATGGCTACGATGGCACGCAGATGCAGGGCGGCAACCAGGGCAAAGGTGTTTTTACCATAGCGCCCGGTGGCAAAACAGGGGAGCAAACCGGGTTGGGCAATTTTAAGCAAATGCAGGATGATGCTGTTAATCAATTAGATGAAATATACCCAGGTGCAAAAAACGCCTTCAGCGGCAAACTGCAATACTGGAACTGGCGGGCTTTTCCCCTGTCCAAATGCAGCTACATGTCGTACAAAACAGGACAATACACTACCATAGCCGGGGCGCAATTTCAACCAGTGGATAACCTGTATTTTGCCGGGGAACATTGCAGCATAGGTTCGCAGGGGTTTATGAATGGCGGGGCTGAAACCGGGCGCATGGCGGCAGAACTGATTATTAAGAAGCTAAAGAGTGCAAAAGCTTAACCGCATTACAGCGGCGGCTTAAAAAGAGAACTTTATATCTCTTTTTGCATAACATAATCGTTCATAAAAAAACCGCCGCCAATGGGTATATCAACTGTTTCGGCTACGCTAAAACCATTTTTTATGTAATAATCAAACGCTGGATTACTGCGATTTACATTTAACAGAAGGCGTGTTGCATTATTCTCCCTGGCCATATTTACTACCGCGCTCATCAGGGCCTTACCTGCCCCTGATTTTTGAATACCGGGCAGCACATACAGCTTATGCAGCTTCCAGCTACCGGCATGCTCGGTTGCACTGGTACCTGCAAAACCTACCGGTTGGCCCTCCTCTTCTTCAGCCATAAAAAAGCAATGGCCGTGATCAAACTGGCCTTCCAATGCCTGCGGACTGTAAATAAGCGCCAGCATATACTCCAGTTGCTCGTTGGATATGATGTTGCCATAAGCAACAGGCCATGTTTCGTGGGCTATGTGCCTTATGGTAGGTATATCAGCTTTTGTTGCAGGCCTTACATTCATATAGCAGATTAATGTGAGCAGTTAAAACAAAAAATGGTAAGATGCTAAAC
>CAZRDD010000808.1:0-2002 GCA_964598675.1 uncultured Parafilimonas sp. | reverse complement strand
AATGACCAACCCCGGTGTTAGCAAAGCGGTAAAACGGTTTTCCGGTTTTGCCGAAAAACGCTCTATGCCAACCCTTTACAGCAAAACGCTTAAAAGCTGGTACAAAAAGCACAAGGCCGACCACTTAAAAACCGCCGGGCGCAAAGTGTACCTGTTTTGCGATGAGTTTACCAATTTTAATGATACTGAAATAGGTATAAAAGCCATTTTGCTGCTTGAGCAGCTTGGTTACGAAGTAAGTATACCCAACCACATTGAAAGCGGGCGTGCCTGGCTTAGTAAAGGGTTGCTGCGCGATGCCAAGAAGATAGCCAACAAAAACATAGCCCTGTTAAGCGGTATTGTAACTGAAGAAACACCGTTGATAGGTATTGAGCCATCGGCCATATTAACCTTTAGGGATGAGTATGTTGACCTTGCTGATGACAGCCAGCTTGAAGCTGCGAAAGCCCTGGCTAAAAATGTGTTTTTGATTGATGATTTTATAGCCCGCGAAACGGAGAAAGGCAACATAACCAAACAGCAGTTTACTACAAAAAGCAGGCTGATAAAGCTGCACGGGCATTGCCAGCAAAAAGCGCTTACAACGGCTGCAGGCTCAGTAAAAATGATGTCGCTGCCGGTAAACTATACAGTTGAAACAATCCCCTCAGGTTGTTGTGGTATGGCTGGGTCGTTTGGGTATGAGAAAGAGCATTACGACCTGTCTATGAAAATAGGCGAGCTTGTACTGTTCCCTGCCGTACGCAAGCAACCGGAGGATGTAATAATAGCGGCCCCCGGCACGAGTTGCCGCCACCAGGTGAAGGATGGTACCGGCCGTAAAGCCCTGCACCCTGTAGAGGTTTTATACGATGCACTGGTATAACAACTGTAATGATGTGTGAAGGGGCATATTGTGGCGGTAGCAATAATGCAGATATTTTTGGTTATTTGATTGTAAATAAATTGCTTTACAATAAAAATTAACACAAATGAACCCTTCACTCAAAACTATTTTAGTGGTAAGCCTGCTGGTTTGCTTTACAAGTTGTGCCAGTATAGTAAGTAAAAGTAACTGGCCTTTCTCGGTGGACTCTAACCCCTCCGGCGCAAATGTGTCAATCGTTAACAAAAAAGGCATAGAAGTGTATAATGGCCGAACCCCGGCAGCAATGTTGTTAAAATCGGGATCAGGTTTTTTTGGCAAGGAGTCTTACATTGTAACCATCAGCCAGCAGGGGTACGAGACTAAGAAAATAAATGTAGAGTGTAAAATAAACGGCTGGTATTTTGGCAACATACTAATAGGTGGGTTTATAGGGATGCTTATTGTAGACCCTGCTACTGGCGCTATGTACAAGCTTAGTACAGAAGGTATAACCGAAAACCTGGAAAAACAATCTTCCAGCACAAGCAATAACAAGCAGCCTGAACTTAAAATTGTAATGCTAAACCAGGTTTCGGCAGAGGAAAGGCAGCACCTGGTTAAATTATAAACATTTGGGCATCGCCTGTAATAATAAAAAAGTGAAGCTGGTTAATGTAGTTTAGCCAGCTTCACTTTTTATATATGCCTTGTGTACACCTTGCAGGTTATCCCATGTTATGAAAAACCTTGCTCACGTCGTCATCCTGCTCCAGGCGTTCAATCAGTTTACTTACATCTTCTGCCTGTTCATCCGTTACAGGTACGGTGGTGGTAGGTATCCACTCCAATTCAGCGCTTAGTGGTGCTATTTGCTTATCCTCAAGTGCTTTTTGCAGTTTGCCAAAATCGGTAAAAGCACAACGCAATACCACTATGTTATTACCCGCTTCGTCAGCACTTTCTCCCATCTCTTCCAGGCCAAAATCAATCAGTTCAAATTCCAGGTCCTCAATATTCAAACCTTCGGGCTTCAGCTTAAATACACCCATTTTTTTAAACTGAAAGCTTACGCTGCCGCTGTTGCCCAGTGTACCACCTTCCCTGTTAAAATAACTTTTAACATTGGCTACAGTGCGCACATGGTTATCGGTT
>CAZRDD010000807.1:0-2003 GCA_964598675.1 uncultured Parafilimonas sp. | reverse complement strand
TATGTGTATGAAAAATTGAAGGAACTGGAACAGCTCCCGGTAATGCAACAACCACAAGAATTATTACAACCATGGAAAAGAAGTTTATAATCACCGTGACGGTCATGTTGTACGCGGTGATGGTGAAAGCGCAAACGTTCGACGAATGGTGGCGGCAGAAGAAAACCCAGATCAAGTATTTAGTGCAACAAATCGCTGCGTTAAAAGTGTACACCGGCTACCTTGAGAAAGGCTATGCGATCGTGCACGAGGGGACGGACTTTATTGGTGACCTCAAGCATGGTGAGTTCGACCTGCACAAGGATTATTTCAGTTCGCTGAGGACACCCACCCCGGCGGTTAAAAACTATAGCAGGGCGAGGGACATCGTGCGGCTGGAAGGGTCCATCTTAGCCACCCGCCAGCAATGCCTTTCCCTGCTCGTATCAGGCGGCGGCCTTTCACCACCTTTAACGGATGCAGCCAAGGCTACACTGGAAGGTGTGCTCCAGCGATGCAGCGACCAGGCAGCAGTATTGCAGTCGCTGGTGGCTACCGGTGCGTTGCAATTAACCGAAGGCGACCGCATTGCCCGGATCAACCAGTTATATACGGATACCCGCGCGTTGTACCGCTTTTCACTCGAAGTGCTTCATTCTATCACCAGCCTCGCCCTGCAACAGCAAAAAGAACGGTCGGATATCAAACAGGCAGGCGCATTATATGGACTGCCATAAAAAAGACTATGCGAAAAATATTCATTCTTCTTATCCCGGTATTGCTTTGCATGCCGCGCAGTGGCAATGCGCAGAGCTACGAGGTGCAGCAACTGATCCTGGATTGGGAAAAGCTGGCCGAGTTGAAAAACATATTGAAAGACATGTACAAGGGCTACGAGATCGTCGAAAAAGGCTATACCACGATCCGGGACATCAGCCATGGCAACTTTGACCTGCATAAAGCCTTTCTTGACGGGCTGTTGTCGGTCAGCCCTATCGTAAAACAGTACTACAAAGTCGCGGAGATCATCGGCGATGAGGCGGCTATTGTAAAGGAATACAGGTCTGCTTACAGCCGCTTTAAAGCGGACGCGCATTTTACGCCGGACGAGATCAGTTATATCGGCCAGGTCTTCGACCAACTGTTTGACCAGACCACGAAGACCCTGAATGACCTGGTAACCGTGCTGACCGATAACCAGTTGAGGGCTTCCGACGATGAGCGGTTGCGACAGATCGATGCGCTGCATGCGGATATGCGTGCAAAGCTGTTATCCCTGCGGCGTTTTAATAACCAAACCACCATGTTATCCATGCAGCGCAGCCGCGACCTGGACGATGTAAACCAGGTCAAGCAATTGTACGGGCTGCCCTAAAAATAAGTATATATGAAGCGACTATATAAAACCATGCTGGCCATGGTTACAGTACTCTTATTGCCCTCCTTGGCCATGGCACAAACAGGCGTTGCCGGGGAAATCCACAGCCTGCAAACGGTCCTGGACAATATCTACAATACGATGCTGAAGCAATGCAGTGAGCTGATCGGCGTTGCCAGCGGTATTGCGGGTTTCGCGGCGATGTGGTACGTGGCGTCCAGGGTATGGCGGCACATCGCCCGCGCAGAACAGGTGGACCTGTACCCTTTATTCCGGCCGTTTGTGCTGGGGTTTGCCATCTTAAATTTCCCCTTCTTTATAGCCATCGTGAACGGGTTGTTCCAGCCGGTAGTAGATAAGACCGCATCACTCGTGCAAAACACAGATGCGGCTGTTGCGGCCCTGTTGCAGCAAAAACAGGCGGCCATAGAAAAAACAGACCAGTACCAATGGTTTGTCGGTGCGGGCGGCGACGGCGACCAGGACCTGTGGGAGCAATATTCCGGCGAGGCCAGCACGGGGACTTTTTCTTCAGTGACCAACGCCTTCAAATTTGCCATGGCGAAAATGTCATACAATTTCCGGAACCAGATCAAGGAATGGATGAGCGAGGTGTTGCAGGTGATCTATGAAGCCGCCGCCCTCT
>CAZRDD010000806.1:0-2003 GCA_964598675.1 uncultured Parafilimonas sp. | reverse complement strand
AGTACAAACCCGCAACTGGAATGTAACTGTAGGTGGTAACTACTCATACCTTGATAACAAAGTTGACTATATTGCATCTACCATTCCTTACCTTACTTTGTCTTCAAGTGGTATTGCTTATTCTGCAGCAATTGCGGGCCAGGCATTCAGCACTATTTTAGGGTATGATTATGTGCGCGATGCACAAGGCCATGTAATTGTAAATGCTCAAACAGGTTTGCCTTCTGTAACATCAGGTTTACAGCAATTAGGTAATACTGCTGCAAAATCTAAATTAGGCCTGGATGGTAGCATAAGCTACAAACATTTCCACCTTTCTTTCTTATTTGAATACCGCGGCGGTTACAAAATATTTAATGGCATTGGTACAGAGTTAGACTGGAGTGGTACTGGTTACCGCACAGCTGTGTACGACCGCAAGAGCTTTGTATTCCCTAACTCTGTTTATGAAGACCCAAGCAAACCTGGTACTTACCTGAAAAATACGGCTATTACTATTGCAAACGGTAATGGTAACAACGGCTTTTGGACAGATAATGTTAACAGGGGTGTTACGAGCAACTACGTTACTTCTGGTAACTTCTGGAAGTTGAGGGAAATTTCTATAGGTTACGATGTGCCAGCTTCATTATTGGCAAGAACAAAGGCTATTAAATCTGCAACCATCAGCATACAGGGCCGTAACCTGTTTATGTGGCTGGCTAAGGATAATATTTACACTGACCCAGAATATAGTGCCGCAGGTAGTGATAATAATGGTATTGGTTTGAACAGCTTGGACCAAACGCCTCCTTCACGCTTTTATGGTGCAACAATATCAGTTAAATTTTAATAACCCCTTTTTCAAAAGGTGCCTGCATTTAAGCAGGTGCTGAATAAATATTTTTACAATGAAAAGATTAATTGCAATTGCTGTTACAGGGGTGGTTCTTATGGGTACATCCTGTAAAAAATACCTTGATATAAATACCAATCCCAATAGTGCAACATCTACTACGCCACAGTTAATATTGCCACAGGCGTTAACTTCAACGGCGTCTACATTAAACGGTTACAATACCTATGGTGCACAATTAGGGGGCTTTAGCGCGAATGCTGGCGGCTACGGTGGTTTTGGTGTTTCCATTACCTATAGCTTTGGTGCCACAGACTGGAATGGTTTATGGAGTTCTGCTTACGATAATCTGGAAGATTACCAGGCAATTATAAATTACACCGATGCTCAGGCACCAACGTATAATTATTTTAACGCTGTAGCCAAAATAATGAAGGCTTTCGATTATCAATTGCTGGTAGATGCGTACAACGATGTACCTTATACTGAAGCGTTAAAAGGATCGGACAACCTTACGCCTAAATACGACAAGGCTGCTGATATTTATGCCAGCCTTGCAACACTGATTGATTCTGCGATTGCAAGAATTGATGCCGGCGCTTCTGCGGCAGGTGTTACACCGCTTGGTACATCTGATGTACTGTTTAATGGTAACATGACCAAATGGAAACAATTTGCCAATACTATTAAGCTGCGCTTGCTGGTAAGGGGTAATGGTAAAGCCACTTTTGCTAATTCTACGTTTAGCAATGATGGTTTTTTAGCGACCGATGCATTGATTAACCCTGGTTACACAAGGGATAATGGAAAGCAAAACCCGGCCTGGAGTTCATGGGCTTACAGCTATACCGGCAGTGATGCTAATAAAGCATGGATACCCTCAACGTATATTTTCGGGATGTATGATGGTAATACACTTATCGATTCAAACCGTGGTAAAGCCATCTATTATCAGTTCCCTAACACAGGTACAAATAAACTGGGTTATGAGAATGTGAATATCTCTAAATGCCCTTCAGGCAGCTTCTGGTATTCAGGCTCTAACCGGTCTGGTAGCTCAGCAGGTGCTGCTCCGGGTATATTAAAAGGGCCAGAAGCTGGTTACCCGGCTATGCTGGCTGCTGAAAGCTATTTTTTACAAGCTGAAGCTGTGGTAAGGGGTATAATT
>CAZRDD010000805.1:0-2006 GCA_964598675.1 uncultured Parafilimonas sp. | reverse complement strand
TAAAATACTATTTTAATAATTTCAGTTTATTGTTTACTTATTTGCAGCTTCTGTAACATATTAAGCCTAAGCTTTTTATGTACGGTATGCAGCGCAATGCCTGTAAGCTGATTATTTAGCAATAGCTGTAATATAATTACTGCACTTGCCAAACAAGGGCAAACTAAGCGATGCTTTCAATTTTAATTCTAGTGTAGTGAGTTCTGTGGCCGTGTTTCTTGCGGAAACCCTTCCTTCTTCTCATTTTAAAGGCAATAACCTTATCGCCCTGCACAAGTTCGTTTAAAACTTCTGCTTTAACTACAGTTGTTATATCGGCGCCCAGGGTAAGCTTGCCTTCGTTATCTACCAGCAATACATCACTGAACTCAACTTTGTCACCATTATTTTTTCCTTGCAGGTGAGGCACATACAGGCTTTGACCTTCCTGTACTCTGAATTGCTGACCCGCGATTTTTACTACTGCAAACATAACTTATCCAAAATTAGGACGGCAAAGGTAGGGGTTTTGTACTAAACACAGCAATAATTTTTAAAAAAATATTCCCCATAAAAATGGCACAATATTTATGCAAAATTAAACATTATGTTTATTTGGCTGCACCATTGTGAATGTTACTTTTGTTGCCTTTAATACGGAGCTACCACCATGAATTTAAAATCGCTTTTGGCGCGGCCTTTTGCCAGCTATATATATAATAAGATTAAAAAAGGCATGGAGACTGCCGTTGCAGACCAGGAAGCCATTTTAAAAACCCTGGTTAAAACGGCCAAAAACACAGAATTTGGTAAAGAACACGGTTTTGACAACATAAATACCTACGAAGATTTTAAAAAACAGGTGCCCATAAGAGATTATGAGCAGATAAAACCCTGGATTGAAAAGATTAAAGAAGGTAAGCACAATATTTTGTGGAAAGGCAAACCCATTTATTTTGCCAAAACCAGCGGTACCACCAGCGGGGTAAAATACATACCCATTACAAAGGAATCTATACCCAACCACATTAACTCCGCCAGGGATGCACTGCTTTGCTACATTGCCCAAACCGGCAATGCGGCCTTTGCCAGCGGCAAGCTGATTTTTTTAAGCGGCTCGCCCGTGCTTGACAGGGTGGGCGGCGTGCCTACCGGCAGGCTTAGCGGTATTGTAAACCACCACGTACCCAAATACCTGCGCAGCAACCAGTTACCATCGTACGAAACAAACTGCATTGAGGAATGGGAAACAAAGCTTGACAGCATTGTGGCCGAAACCATTAACCAGGATATGACGCTCATCAGCGGCATACCGCCGTGGATGCAGATGTATTTTGACAGGCTGGTGCAAAAAAGCGGCAAACCGGTGGGCGAACTCTTCCCCAACTTTAGCGTAATGGTGCAGGGTGGTGTAAACTTTGAGCCTTACAAAGCCAAACTATACGAAAGCATTGGCCGCAAGATTGACTGCATTGAGCTTTTTCCGGCCAGTGAGGGCTTTTTTGCTTTTCAGGACAGCCAAACCGAGCCGGGCCTGCTGCTTAATACCAACTCGGGCATATTTTTTGAATTTATACCCGCCGCCGAAATATTTAACGATAACCCCACCCGCCTTAGCCTTAAAGATGTAAAGGTGGGCGAAAACTATGCCCTTATTGTAAGCACCAATGCAGGCTTATGGGGCTACAATATTGGCGATACCGTTAAATTTTTAAGCACCAGCCCCTACCGTTTAATAGTAAGCGGGCGTATAAAACACTTTATTTCGGCCTTTGGCGAGCATGTTATTGGCGAGGAAGTGGAAGCCGCTTTGATGAAAGCCGCCAACGAAGACAATATTAAAATAATAGAATTTACCGTTGCCCCCTTTGTACAGCAGGGCGAAGGCAAAAGCTACCACGAATGGTTTATTGAGTTTGAAAATATGCCGCCCGATATGGCCGCTTTTAAACAAAAGGTGGATAATAACCTGCGCGATAAAAATGTGTACTACGACGACCTTATTACCGGTAACATTTTACAGGAGC
>CAZRDD010000804.1:0-2015 GCA_964598675.1 uncultured Parafilimonas sp. | reverse complement strand
ATTGGGGTGATGATTATGATTTCCACCTTTGGTTGCAACAACGGGTTAATACTGGCTGGCGCAAGGGTGTATTATACCATGGCGCAGGATGGCCTGTTCTTTAAAAAAGCAGCCTCCCTTAACAAAAATGCCGTACCTGCATGGGCCTTATGGGCGCAATGTGCAGCAGCGGCTGTACTGTGTTTAAGCGGTAAATATGGCGATTTGCTGGACATGATTTCGTTTGTGGTGGTTATTTTTTACGTGCTTACCATACTGGGCATTTTTATTTTGAGGGTTAGGAAACCCAATGCAGAACGGCCGTATAAAGCCTTTGGTTACCCGGTTTTGCCACTTATGTACATTATTATGGGCGTATCTTTTTGCGTACTGCTGTTTATATACGAACAAAAATATACGTTATATGGCCTCATTATTGCGCTAATTGGTATTCCGTTATATTATCTTGCAGTCCCAAAAAAAACATCTGCGGGCGATAGCACCCGATGAGCTAAACCTTAGTTATGCAAGATTTTGAAAAGCTTTTTAAAGAGATAGCCGGTTTAAAAGTAGCGATAGTAGGTGATGTAATGCTGGATACGTATTGGTGGGGCAAAGTTGAACGCATTTCGCCGGAAGCCCCTGTGCCAATTGTTACCATAGAAGAAAAAGAATACCGCCTGGGCGGTGCGGGCAATGTTGCGCTTAATACCGTATCTCTTGGGGCGGATACCACTATTTTTTCGGTTATAGGGGATGATGATAATGCTGTTGTTTTAACAGCACTGCTGGAAGAAAACAAGATTAATACCAGTTATATAATAAGAAGCAGCGACAGGATTACCACCAATAAAACCCGTGTTATAAGCCGTAACCAGCAAATGATGAGGCTTGATACCGAGGTTACCACCGATATATTGGAGGATGCTGAAAAAAGCCTGCTGCAACGGCTTGAAACATACATAAAGAATGAAAAGCCTTCCGTTGTAATATTTGAAGACTATAACAAAGGCGTGCTTACGGAAAGCCTGGTATTAAACGCTATTGCTATTTGTAAAGAATATGGCATTGTAACGGCTGTAGACCCAAAGCGTAAAAACTTTTTTGCTTACAAACAGGCGGATATTTTTAAACCCAACCTTAAAGAGGTTAAGGATGGCCTCAATGTGTTGCTGGATGATATTACAGAAAGTTCCCTTAATGAAATTCACCGTAAGCTGAACGAGGTATTAGGCCATAAAATATCGCTGATAACACTTTCGGAAAAAGGCCTGTTTATACAGGATGGGCAGTCAAGTAAAATTATACCTACCCATATACGCAATATTGCAGATGTTAGCGGTGCAGGCGATACGGTTATTGCTGTAGCATCGCTGGTGTATGCAGCCAGTAAACACATGTTGCTGGCCGCCGAAATGGCCAATCTTGCAGGCGGGCTTGTTTGCGAGGAATTTGGTACGGCTGCCATAAAAAAAGAAAAACTGCTTGGGGAATGTAAGTTGGTTTTTAACGATAAAGTATTGTAGCTAATACGCTGTATTAACGGTACGCTTTATTACCTGAGGTTTCGGCCGACTGTTGTAGAATTGGCTTTTTCTCTCCCGTAATATTCAGCAGGTCTTTTTCCAGAAGGGTTAGCTCCACCCCTTCTGGCGAACGGTTTTTCTTTAAAAAATCAGCAGACAGGCAGGCGTATGCTTCATCGCAATAAGTATCCCAAAATGCCCATGTTAATTTTACGGCTTTAGCCCAGCTAATAACAGTAATATGGGTTTCATCGTACGCAAGTGCTACAACGGCGTGGCTGCCATACGTACCTGGCTCGCCTTGGTTAATGGGGCCACCTTCAGGTACATCCCAAACCTCCTGCCCAAAAATTGAATTGGGCAAAAGCAAGCCCACATACAACCCGCCAAATAAGTAAATTGTTTGCTTAACAATATTGTGGTTACTGTAGTCAACACTGGCATAGGCCAAAATGGTATGGCCTCCAATACCTGTCTTACGCCAGTAATTAAGCATATCCAGTTCTGCGG
>CAZRDD010000803.1:0-2024 GCA_964598675.1 uncultured Parafilimonas sp. | reverse complement strand
GCGATGGCAATGAGGCTTATGAGCGTTTGCGCGGGTGTTTCGTTGCGCAGGGCAGCAATATCGGTAATGGTTTTACCCTGATATTGCTGGTTGGGCGCAAACCGCACCAGTACCGATTTGCTGGCATCAAACGTATGGTTTACCGCAAACTCCGCACTTTGCAGGTTGGTATAATCCGTTTTGGGAAAGAGCACCCGCAGCGTACTGTGCCAGTAGGTGTACGGGTAACAGTCTGCCGTAATATCAATACCCGCCTGGCGTGCCTGCTCCAGTTTGGCCAGCAGGGCAGGGGCAGTGCCCCAGTCGTCTTTCAGCGCAATTTTAAGGTGCGATATCTGCACGGGCAGTTTGGCTTCGCGGCCTATGGTAATAATTTCATCAATGGCCTCATCAAACCCAACATCCTCGCTGCGTATATGGCTAATGTAACGGCCATGTTGGGCAGCGGCCACTTTGGCCAGCTCAATCACCTCATCCTTGCTGGAAAAATAGGCCCCGGCATACTCCAGCCCCGTAGATAACCCCAGTGAGCCTTTGTCCATCTCCGCCTTCAGCAGCGCCTTCATTTTATCCAGTTCGGCAGGGGTACACACACGGCCCAGGCTGCTGTCGCCCATTACAAGGGCGCGCAAAGCCGTTTGGCCGGTATAGGTAGCCATATTTATAGCAATAGATGTTTGTTGCAGGTGCGCCTTAATGGTATCAATGGGGTCGCCCTCGCCATCCTGGCCCGCCACTATGGTGGTAACGCCCTGGCTTAACGCCGCCAGCGCATCCGGGTGCGCGTCAAACGAGCCGCCCAGGTGGCTATGGCTGTCAATAAAACCCGGTGCCAGCACATTGCCGCCACCATCCACCGTGCTCTCGCCGGGGTAGGCCTGCAGGTTGCCCACGGCAGTAATTTTATTGCCCTGTATACGTACGCTGGCATTGCGGGCAGCGCCGCCGGTGCCATCAACAACCTTAACATTGGTAATAAGCGTGGTAGGCGGCACGGTGTATGTTTTGCCTTCAAACAGCGCTTTGGCAAACAGCCTGGCTACGGGCACGGTACCGCTGCTAAGTATTATAAGGGTGCGTTTTTGGGCAACATCGCGGCAAATAAGGTTTTTAAAGCCCACCCAGCTGCCGGTATGCCAGTAGTAGCCCGGTTTATCAATAAACCAGGCAAAGCCGTAAGGGTAGGTGCTGCCGTTGTTTAAGGTAACAGGCGTAAAGGCTTCGGCCAGGGTTTGCTGTGTAAGCAGCTTGTTGGTGTACAGGGCCTGGTCCCACAGCAGCAGGTCTTCCGCGCTGGCGTACAGGTTACCATCGCCAACCACACCATCCAGGTGGGTAAGGTCGGCCAGCTTTTTAAGGCCATTCACCTCCTCAAAGGCCAGCACATGGTTGGCCGGTACGGTACGCATCAGGTTGTTGTACACGTAGCTGTTACGCATACCCAGCGGGCCAAAAATGTGGGCCTGCATATAATCGTGTATATTGGTTTGGGCCACACGCTCAATTATGCTGGCCAGCAGTATGTAATTGGTGTTGCAGTAGCTCCATTTTGTGCCGGGGGCAAAGTCGGGGGCGGGTTTATGGGTGGCAAAAAGGGTAATCATGCCCTCGTTATCAAGGGTATCAAGGGTGCTGCGGTAACGTTCAAACACCTCAAAATACTCCGGTATGCCGGAGGTATGGGTAAGCAGTTGCCGTATGGTAACCGTTGGGTAAGGCAGTTGCGGAATATATTTGGTAACAGCATCATCAAGCCCAAGCTTGCCCGCCTGTTTTAACTGTAATATGCCCACCGCTATAAATTGCTTGCTTACCGAGGCCAGGTTAAAGCTTGATGCCGTGGTTAGCGGCGTGCCGGTAGCAACATTGGTAATGCCAAAAGCTTTTTTGTACAGGGGCTTGCCTTTTTCGGCATACAGCACAGTGCCGTTAAACTGGCCGCTGAGGCTAAGGGCGGTAAGGCCGGAATCGAGCTTTTTTATATCAATACCTGTTTGCGCCATGGCGGGCATACAGGCTAAAAG
>CAZRDD010000802.1:0-2038 GCA_964598675.1 uncultured Parafilimonas sp. | reverse complement strand
TGGGCGTGTGTATCTTGGCCAAAGCAGGCCTGCTAAACGGCAAAAAATGCACCACCCACTGGAGTGTGGCCCAACTGCTGCAGGATAGCTTTACGGGTATTGATGTGCAGGCGGAGAAGCTTTTTGTAAAAGATGGCCAGGTGTATACCAGCGCAGGCATTACCGCAGGCATTGACCTTGCCCTTTTTATACTGGAGGAAAATCACGGCCCGCTGCTGGCCCATAAAGTAGCCCGGGAGCTGGTGGTGTACAACCGCCGCAGCGGTAACCACACGCAGCAAAGTGTTTACCTTAACTACCGCAACCATACCCACAACGGCATACACCACTTGCAGGACTGGCTGATTGATAACCTGCAAAAAAAGGTAACGCTGGATGATATGGGCCTGCTGGTTAACATGAGCAGCCGCAACCTTACCAGGCTTTTCCGGCTGCACACCGGCATAAGCATTAACGGGTATATAACCTTGCTGCGCATAGAGGCTGCCGGTAATTTAAAAAACACCGAAGGCATAACCATGGATGCCGTGGCCAAACAATGCGGCTTTGAAAACGTACGCCAGTTGCAGCGTATATGGAAGCAGCACTACGGCTGCCCGCTTAGTTTTTATGCAACGTAAATCCATATAAACAACGCATACCTGTAGCGGCAACCTGTTGCACAACAGTTAAACGCAATACCCGGTTATTGGTGCGGGGTTGTTATGCCTTTTACGTAAGCAGTTGCTTAAAGCATATTAAAAAGCGGCGTGTAAGGCTGTAAGCACAACAATAATAAAATTTATCATCAATTAAAACATACAGTATGAAAAGTACAATGCAGGCCAACCCGGCTCTTATTCTTATTGACATTCAGCAGGGGTTTGATGAACACGCTTACTGGGGTGGTACACGCAATAACCCCGGTGCAGAAAGCAATGCACAACTTTTGTTGCAGCACTGGCGCACTAAAAAACTGCCGTTGTTTCACATAAACCATAACTCGGTTAATCCCGCATCGCCGCTGCACCCCAACCAACCCGGCAATGTGGTAAAAGAGGCTGTAAAGCCACTGCCCGGCGAAACCGTCATCAAAAAAAATGTTCACAGCGCTTTTATAGGCACCAACCTTAAACAGCAGCTTGATGAGCAGCACATAACAGCCGTTGTAATTGCGGGCTTAACTACCGACCAATGTGTATCAACCACTACCCGCATGGCCAGCGACTACGGCTACCAAACCTGGCTTGTGGCAGATGCCAGCGCCACCTTTACAAAAAAAGACCTGCATGGCAACCCCATTGATGCAGAAACAATACACCAGGCCAACCTTGCCAGCCTGCAAAAAGACTTTGCTACGGTGTTAAACACCAATGAGCTGCTGGCGTTGGTGCAGTAAGCGGTGTGTGGGGCTTGCCCGGCACATCTAAAATTATCCAATTAAAAAACACAGGCCGTTAAAACATTTCCGTAATTTTCATGCAGTAAATCATCCGCCCCGGGGTGCAACCTTTGGGCCTTAAACCAACACTCTGCATGAGAAAACTCCCCTTGTTAAGCCTTGCCGCGTTAACCCTTGTTGCCTGCCAGCAAAAACAGCAGTACGATGTTGTTATACGCAATGGCCTGGTGTACGATGGCAATGGCGGCCAGCCCTACAAAGCTGATATTGCCATAAATGCCGATACCATTGCTTTTATTGGCAACCTTACCAATGCCAGCGGAAAAACCGAAACCGATGCCGATGGAATGGCTGTAGCGCCGGGCTTTATTAATATGCTTAGCCAAAGCGATGTGGCGCTGCTGCACGATGGCACCAGCCAGGGCGATATACGCCAAGGCGTAACCCTGGAGGTAATGGGCGAGGGTGGCAGCATGGGGCCTATTAACCCCAGGATGAAGGCCGAGGCGCAAACCAGCCAGGGCGATGTAAAATTTACGGTAGACTGGAACACCCTGGGCGAATATTTAAACGGGCTGGAGAAAAAGGGGGTATCGTGCAACGTGGCATCGTTTGTAGGGGCTGCCCAGGTGCGCGATTATGTTATAGGGGAGGACA
>CAZRDD010000801.1:0-2039 GCA_964598675.1 uncultured Parafilimonas sp. | reverse complement strand
TGGAAGCCGCCGGGGTGGATAAGCCCGCCAAACGCCGTAACTAAAATAAGGGGGGTATACTGGCCGGGTGATAAAACACCTGGCACAACAGCCATACACACATGGCTGTTTTTTTGTTATCCATACACCCCACAAAACAAAAGCAGCAACGCATTACTGCCATTGCTGCTTTTTATTGTTCCCGTAAATTTATATAGCCTATAACTTACTCATTACGCTTTTTTTACTTTGCAGGTGTTAATGCCCAGCAGGGTATACAAAGGGCAAAAACTTACCAGGCTGGTAAGCACAAATACACCGCCTATAATAGCCAGTACCAGACCCAGCGTGCCCCCGGTGGTTTTAAGTGCATATAAAACAATAAACAGTACGCCAAGCAGTATGCGTATAACGCGGTCGGCCGAACCCATATTTTTTTTCATGTAAGAAGTTTTTGGTGAAGGATGTTTGATGTACAGCAAAACTAAACCCGCTGTTATGCCTGCGGCGTGATATATGTCACGCCAGGCGGTGATTTACATCAGCCCCAACATTTTTGAGCTGCTTGCTTTAATTTATTTCTCATTATTCTTCCACAGCGTGACAAGTATCACGGTTAAAGTAATTGAAATTTTTTAATCAATTAATAATCAAATAGTTATACTGATAAACATCAGCTTTTGCCATAACATCCATCAACAAAAAACGCCTCTATTACCACCAATTTTACAGGGTAATTGATTAAATACCATTCATTCAAACAAATTATATGAAACGCCTTGTTATATTGGGTGCTGGCACAGCCGGAACAATGATGGCCAACCACCTGCACAAAAAACTTAACAGGAAACAATGGACGATTTATGTGGTTGATGAAAGAAAAGAGCATTACTACCAGCCAGGCTACTTATTTATACCTTTTGATATTTACAAACCAGAAGATATTTTAAAACCTGTACAAAAGTTTTTACCCGATGGCGTTAACCTTATTACCGATAAGATTAACCACATTGAGGCCGACGAAAACTACATACAAATGGCTGGTGGCCTGCAGTTGCCGTACAACATACTTATAATTGCCACCGGCGCTAAAATTGCCCCCGAAGAAACCGAGGGCATGATGGGCAGCCTTTGGCGCAAACAGGTGTTTGATTTTTATACCTACGAGGGTGCAGTGGCGTTGCGCAATGCACTGCGCAACTGGCAGGGCGGCAACCTGGTGATACACATAACCGAAATGCCCATTAAATGCCCGGTGGCTCCGCTTGAATTTGCTTTCTTGGCCGATGCTTTTTTTACGCACAAAAAAATGCGCAACAAGGTTAACATAACGTATGTTACGCCATTAAGCGGTGCGTTTACCAAACCTAAATCTACCGCGGCGCTGGAGCATTTGCTGCGCGAAAAAAACATAGCCATTGAAAGCGATTTTGCCATTGCCGAAGTAGACAACGAAAACAAAACCATTGTTGACTATGGCGGCAAAACCATACCGTTCGACCTGCTGGTAACCGTGCCCACCAACAAAGGCGATGCGTTAATGGAGAGGTCGGGCCTAGGCGATGAACTTAACTTTGTACCCACCAATAAAGAAACGCTGCAATCGAAAAAGCATGCCAACATTTTTGTAATAGGCGATGCAGCCAATGTACCCGCCTCAAAAGCAGGCAGTGTAGCCCATTTTGAAGCAGAAATACTTACCGAAAACATACTGCACTACATAAACAACCAGCCGCTAAGCGCTGCGTTTGATGGCCATGCCAACTGCTTTATTGAAACCGGTAACAGCAAAGCTTTGCTGATTGATTTTAACTACACGCACGAGCCTGTGGAGGGCAGCTTTCCCTTTGCGGGTATTGGGCCGTTGCGCCTGTTAAAAGAAAGCAGGATGAACCACTGGGGCAAGCTTGCTTTTAGATGGATATACTGGAACATGCTTATAAAAGGCATCTCCATACCGTTTGTATCATCGCACATGGCTACCGCCGGTAAAAAATTTAACTAACACAACACTCAATACTTATTTTATTGAAAAGATGATAGCACAAAAAAACGTATCT
>CAZRDD010000800.1:0-2039 GCA_964598675.1 uncultured Parafilimonas sp. | reverse complement strand
GTCCCCGATATACTCATTGTTAGCCCAGCGCTCATAACCCGTTTTATAACCACCTACCCCCCCGCAGGCCAAAAGCATACACCTTCCCCAACCGTTACCAAATATACCTGCTTAAGCAGCACCTGCCATTACAAAATATAAAAGGCTGGTGCCGGTTGTGCATCCACTTACCAGCATCAGCCTTTCAAAAACAAACACCCCCTACACCCTTTCAGCAACAACCGCACGCTTCACCCCCGCACTGTTGTGCTTCTTTTTCTTACGCTTGCCCCACCATATTAAAAAGCCGGTAACGGGCAGGCTGGCGGCCATAAGGGCGGCTAAAAAATATACAATTTTGCTGCCTATACCCAGTGCGCGTATTTTGCCGGTATGCAGGTCGTAATTGCTTTTGGCAACATCATCGTAAGCAGTGTAGCGGCTGTACAAATCGGCCTTTAGCACCTTGCCCGTATAGCGGTCGAAAAACAGCACGTTTTGCCTGCGCACAAGGGCGTAGGGGTAGCGCATTAAAATGCGTATGGCCCCCAGGCTGTCTGCCGGTGGGGTTATAAAGGTTTCGCTGGCGGCGGGGTAAGTGGTGGCCATGTAATGGTAAGCGCTGTCAATACTGTATTTTTCAGGCATCACCCTGGCGGATGTTACTTTTTCCTCCTTATTGGGCACGGGGCTGTTTGTTACAAAGCCCACTATGTTTTTGGCCGTATCAAACACCCAAAAAAGCCCGGTGAGCGATATTATAAGCAATACCAGCAGCGCATAAAAGCCAAGCACGTTGTGCAGTTGCCAGTTAAAGCGCTTAAAATTTTTTGTTTTAAAATTTATGGTGATGGCCTGTTTAAAAAAACGCTTTTGTTTGGGCCACCACAGCACCAGCCCGCTGATGCACATCATAAAAAAGATGAGTACGTTAAACCGGATGATTTGTTTGCCCGCTTCGCCCAGCAGCAGGCGGGTATGTATTTGCTGCACCACGCTGAAAAAATCGGCATCCAGCCGCCGGGTGCCAATAATGGTGGCGGTGTAGGGGTTGATAGATACAGCCATATCTTTTTTGCTGTAAAACACAAAGGCGGCATCCCTGGCCTCCTTAAAGCGGATGCTGGTTATTTTTTCCTTAGGGTAATGCAGTTTAAAGGTATCCATCATTTGTTTTATGGGCAGCCGCTCCCCCTGGGCGGCCTCCACATGGTAGTACTTGTGCTGAAAAGCCTCGCGCCCTTCTTCTTCAAACACCAGCGCAGCGCCGGTTACCGCTACTATAAAAACCACCAGGCCCGAGGCAAGCCCGAGCCATAAGTGGATGTTTAAAATGATTTTTTTTACCCCTGAACGTTTTTGTATTGCCATAAATTAAAATCTGAAAGTGATGTTGGCCGATAAGCGGGTGGGGTTTTGCGGTGCCAGGCGAAAACTCCAGTAATGCTGGTTGGTTAAGTTATCTACCTTAATACCAATGCGGTACGCTGGCTGGTCGTAAAACAGGGTGGCATCCAGCACCAGGTACTGCGGTATGGTAAACACAAACGTGCTGGTGTTAGACTGGTATGCGCTTGAGCCGTAGTTGCCGCCAAGGCCCACACCCAGCCCTTTTACTTTGCCGCCTACCCATTTATAGCTTACCCACAGGTTGGCCAGGTTGGCCGGGCCTGCCGAGGCGGGGCGTAAACCATTAACGCTTTTATTGGCTTTTGTGTACTTACTATCGTTATAACTGTAGCCTGCAATAATGTTAAACCCGGCAAAAGGGTTGGCAATTACCTCAGCCTCAAAGCCCTTGCTTACCTGCGTGCCATCCTGTAATGAGTAGCCTGCATGGTCGGGGTCGTCGCGGGTGGTGTTGGTAACATCAATGTTATAATAGCTCAGCGTGGCGCTTACACGGTGTTTAAGGGCATCTATTTTAACGCCTCCCTCCCACTGGTTGGCCTGCTGCGGTTTAAAGCTGTTGCCGTTGTAATCGGTACCGCCGGTATTGCTGAACCCGTTCATGTAATTGCCAAACACCGATACGGTATTTTTTACCACCTCGTACACCA
>CAZRDD010000799.1:493-2040 GCA_964598675.1 uncultured Parafilimonas sp. | reverse complement strand
TTGAAAAAATAGGGTCGCTGGCCCATAAAATAAAACCATCACTTTACAACCTTACTATGAACTCTATAAGGGAAGATATTTTGCAACTGGAATTAAATGGTAAAAATGGCAGCCCTTCGGGCGATATTAAGGCTTTGGTTGAAAAAGTAATTACCGTTTTAACAACCGTAATTGAACAGATGAAAAATGACCCTATTAAAAGCCCTGCATGAGAAAACTTAAAATTAATACGGGGATAATGTTAGCTTAATACGCAGTGTATATTTTGCCGGTTTTAAAAAACTGGAGGGGTATGCTTACCTTATTAACTATAGGTTGTGTTATTTTTCAAACAGTTGTTACTATTTATCTTTTTAACCTTAACAAAGCCAGCGACAGTGTTGAGAAAAACCTGAACCTGGTTATGGTAGTGCTGCTGGGGCATTTATGTACAAAGTTTATACTGTTGGCTTTTTTTAAAAACGATGTTTTATATGCCAGGGTTGCCACCGGTTTTGGCCTTGCTTATGGGCCGTTGTTATACATTGTAACATGCAGCTTTATAAATAAGCCCTTAAAACAATTGGGTATAATAGCGCATTTACTACCTTTTTTTTTATCATACCTCATTTATCTGGTATTTGTTTTAACCAGCCTTCATATAGCTATACCCGTTAAGTTTACCAGTACTTATACCACCTGCTTTCAATGGGGCGTTGCAGCATCTGTTATATGCTACTCCTTTTTTGTTAAAAGGTGCCTGTATTTTTACAAGAGAAGTGCTTTTAAAGATGAATCCCTAAAAACACAGTGGAGGCTTTTAAACAACATTGCATCCATTTTAGCTGTGGGTATTTTAACCGGCATTTTTTTTGAAGTTACACAGGTTATTGCCGCACCGGTTAAAGATTTTCACCTGCGTGTTTTACCCTACATGTTTTTTGCAGCTATACCAATATTGATACTCAAATATAAACTACTACAAAAAATTGCCCATCCTGCATTAGCCCAACCGCAGTTGCAAGTAAATGCCATTCATGCCGTAACAATGCCCAATTTGGCCTTAAATATCCATGTTTCCCAGGCACCATCAACCGAAGCTTCTTCTAAACGATACGAAAAATCTTCGCTTGATGCAGCGCTTATGGATGATTATGAAAAGCAGCTTTACAAGTACATAGAAAAAAACAAGGCATACCTAAACCCTGAGCTTTCATTGGAAGAACTTGCGCAGCAGGTTAAAATGCCCAAACACCATTTAACCCAGGTATTAAATGAGCGTATTAATAAAAGTTTTTATGTTTTTATAAATGAATACCGTATTCAGGAAGCTGTTAAAAGGCTTAATGATATTAAAAAGGATATAAATATCTTGTCATTAGCGTTTGAGTGTGGTTTTAATTCAAAGTCTTCCTTCAATAATTATTTTAAAAAAGTTACGGGTTATACACCTTCTGCCTATAGAAAAATGGTTGAATCTGGGGTTTCTCAAACCGCTCATTCAACCGCTTAACATTTCGGTAAATTTTAGATAATATACCGGTAATGTTATAAGTAGTTGATAATCA
>CAZRDD010000799.1:0-483 GCA_964598675.1 uncultured Parafilimonas sp. | reverse complement strand
AGTTTTGATTTGTGTAAGTATTTCCTTTATGGGAAATACAAATTTTTGTCCTTCCCAAATGGGCGTGTCGTAAACAAATGCTTCCGGTCAAATCTTTGCGCCAAGAATTTTAACATTATCTAAAACAAGCCTTCCCGATTGCTTTAAAAAACAGGCATTACAACTGGCACATAGGTGCACATTGGTGCAAGCTGGTTGTAGCGATATGATTGTTTTTTTAAAAATATTGGGGGGCTGCACCTGCTTTTGAAGAAATTTTTATTAAAAGCTTTAAACAAGCATTTTTTAAACCAATCAGAAAAAATGAAACCAAAATTAACGTTCGTTAAAGCGGTAAGCTTAATGTTGCTTATGCTTTTACTGGGAGGGGATTTTGTTTTTGCGCAGCAAAAAACAATTTCCGGCAAAATTACCTCTGTGGCCGGTGCCCCCATTGCAGGAGTTACTGTACAGCAAAAAGGTACAAATTATGGCGCTCCCAGC
>CAZRDD010000798.1:0-2050 GCA_964598675.1 uncultured Parafilimonas sp. | reverse complement strand
CCTCATGGCCAATAAACCTGCCATATTCAGCATCAAGGGTAAAATAATCATGGGCGCTGAGGCTACGCACCGTCTGCAGTTTCTCTAACCACTCTGCACTGTATTCAACACATTCCGAAGCCTTCACCTCGTATTGCCAGGTTCCGCCACTATCGTCCAGCTCAACAAATACTATATCCAGCCCATCTAAGGATGATCCGCTCATTAACCCTATAGCCCTGTAAACCATACTAAATATTTAAAGCTCCGCAAACATTGGTACTGCTGCGGTTATCTATTTCTACAAAATCTCAACACCTTGTTTTTTCTCTTCCAGCCATTTTCTTCTTCCATAACCTTCAAAAACATGCACTTCGCTGTGGTAAGATGAGCGTACCAGCGGACCGCTTTCAACATAGTCAAAACCCAGGTTGTAGCCTATTTCCCTCAACTCCTTAAACTCATCGGGGTGCACAAAACGTTGTACAGCCAAGTGCTTTTTGGTTGGCTGCAGGTACTGGCCAATGGTTACCACATCAACATTAACGGCAGCCAGGTCCTGCAGGGTGCTAACCACTTCTTCTTTAGTTTCACCCAAACCAAGCATTATGCCGGTTTTAGTACGCATACCTCCTTGTTTTAATACACGCAGTACTTCAATGCTGCGGCGGTATTTGGCCTGTATGCGCACCTGGCGGGTTAAACGCTCAACGGTTTCTATATTATGGCTAACCACCTCGGGGGCGGCATCAATTACCCTTTGTATGTTTTCAACATCACCTTTAAAGTCGGGTATCAATGTTTCAAGTGTAGTATCGGGGTTTAACGCTTTAACAGCCTTTATTGTATTATACCAAATAATGCTGCCGCCATCCTTAACCTCGTCGCGGTCTACACTGGTTATAACAGCATGCTTAACCTTCATCAAATGTATTGCTTCGGCTACACGTTGCGGTTCATCCCAGTCAATTGGGTCGGGCCTGCCTGTTGCTACAGCACAAAAACCGCAGCTTCGTGTACAAACATTGCCCAATATCATAAAAGTTGCAGTACCGGCCCCCCAGCATTCGCCCATATTGGGGCAATTGCCGCTTTCGCAAATAGTGTGCAGTTTATGGGTGTCTACCAGGCCACGTACATGCTTGTAGCTTTCGCCTATGGGTAATTTAACGCGCAGCCAATCTGGCTTTTTGGGTCTTGCTTCCGGTTGTACTGTTACTATATCCTGCATCCTGTAATCTTTTAATCCTTTAATTATTAAGTAAATCGTTTCCGTTTTAACACAAATACAGCATTACTTATGGGTCATCGGACTATTTAAAAGCCCTGTAACGCCACATAAAAAGTAAAATTACAAGTTTATTTAACAGTAAAATACATCACCACTTACCGGGGTGCCAAAAGCAGCAGGCAGGGGTATAAAAAAGCAAATTATTTCCTGCCTCCGAAAGTTATGGCTACGTAAGCGTTCAAAAATAAATGCTGGGAAGGTATATCCAGCAAAATGCGCATATCTTTTGTGTAGTATTCGGCATTAACCCCCACTTCCAGCGCCGAGAGTACCTCGTTATAACGGCCATAATCAAACCTAAGTGCTGCACGGGCATGCAGGCCGGGCGCTACTGTACCATGCCCCCACCCTTTTGTAAAACCTGCGGAACCTGTAATTACCGTAAAATCGCGGTACAGGCTGTCAGTAGCAGCGCTGTAACGAATAGTTCTCGTTCCATCCTGGCTTGATGGGTCTACTACAGTTAAGTAATAAGGTTTAAGGTAACCAAACGCCAACCCTCCGCCATAAATGGCTGTAACAGCCACACCGTTTTTATTGCCTTTGCCACCAATAAGGTATTGCTGCCCAAGGCCCAACTTTAAATAGTAGAAATTATTTATTTTACCGTACACCACCGGGTTGCCAATTTGAAAACCAGAACCATCTGTTAGTGATTGCTTTTCCTCTTTATGGTTTTTGTGTTCGCCAAAATCAATCCACCAAATATTGGTTTTGGTAATGGTTTTGTACTTGCCATGCTCGTAAAAGCCACCCCACCCATCGGTGTTAAATTTAAAT
>CAZRDD010000797.1:0-2062 GCA_964598675.1 uncultured Parafilimonas sp. | reverse complement strand
CCATAGCTGCCATCGTGCAGCAAAGGCTGCTCTACCCAGCCATCATTTAGCCAGCGGTAACCATGCGCCAGTTGCGCAGAGGGTACTTTTGTGTACTCCCAATAAGTATTCTTCATCCCCAGCGGGGTCAATATATGCTCACTAATGTACTGCTCGTAAGGTTTACCAGAAACCTTTTTAATAATGTAGCCCAATGTGGCAAAGCCAAGGTTGCTGTACTCATAATTACCACCGGGGTTACGGGAGTAAGAGATGCCTTTGTTTATTAACGCCAGCAGTTCTTCATCGCTGTCTGCCAACTGGCGGTCGCCCCAGGGGTTGTCTTCGGGAAAACCAGCCGCATGCGATAACAGCATCCGTATGGTTACCGGCGTTGCATCTTTTGTGGGGTATTGCTGGTTTTTAAAACCGGGTATGTACTGGTACACGGGGTCATCCAGCTTAAGCTTTCCCTCATCCCTTAGTTTTAAAATGGCCATGGCAGTAAAACTTTTACTCATGGAAGCAATCCTGAAATCGGATGCGCTGCCCACTTTTATCTTTTTATCAACATCCGTATAACCATAATAACCTGTATAAATAAGTTTACCATCCACCACCAGGCCATAAGCCATACCGGGGTAGTGGTTTTTTGCTGCATATTCCTTAAAAAGCTGGTCAACCAACGGCAGGGCTGCCTGTATTTTTTGCAGGCGGGCAGTATCGGTAAACACTGGCTTAGGGTAAACAATATTTTGTGCCTGCAATACAACAGGCAATATTGCCGCCAGCAACGTGCATACTAACAGAATTTTTTTAAGCATAAACAAGGAATGGGGGAATGGTTATTGGATAAAGATATTTTAAAGGGTTGATTTTACTGCAAATTTTACGTAAAACACAATAACGTTAAGGTTAATGCGATATAGATACAAAAGCATTGGGTAAATACCCTTATTCGTATCTTGCAGCCCTTATGGCCAAAACAAAAAAAGCCGCAAAAAAAAAGCCGGTAATACTTATTACCAACGACGATGGCGTAACCGCACCAGGCATACGTGCGCTGGTGGAAGCGGTAAAACATTTGGGTAAAGTGGTGGTAGTGGCACCCGATAAGCCGCAGAGTGGTATGGGCCATGCCATAACCATTGGCCACCCTTTGCGCCTGCACCCCGCCCATATATTTGACGGGGTGGAAGCCTGGCAATGCAGCGGCACGCCGGTTGACTGTGTAAAACTTGCCGTTGATAAAGTGCTGCACCGCAAGCCGGATATTTGCCTTAGTGGTATTAACCACGGGGCCAACCACTCCATAAACGTCATTTATTCGGGTACGATGAGTGCTGCACTGGAAGCAAGCATTGAAAGCATACCGAGCATTGGCTTTAGCCTGCTTGACCATAGCCTGGAGGCCGATTTTACCGGTGCCCAAAAATATGCGCCTATACTGGTGGAGCAACTGCTTAATAACACCTTTGATAAGCACCTGTGCCTTAACGTAAACATACCCAATGTACCCGCCGACCTGTTGAAGGGCCTTAAAGTGTGCCGCCAGGCGTATGCCAAATACGAGGAAAAATTTGATGAGCGCAAGGACCCCACTGGTAAAAATTATTATTGGCTTACGGGCGAATTTCTAAATTTTGACAAAGGCAAGGATACCGATGTTTGGGCGCTGGAGCATAATTATATAAGCGTGGTACCCGTGCAGTTTGACCTTACCGATTACAGGCTTAAAGCTATACTTGAACAATCATTAACCGTATAACGTTGAAGAAAAACAAACTGGTACTTGGCCTTTTACTTGGTTTTACCATGCCTTTTTTGGGTGTGCTGCTTTTTTATTTATGGAAGGCCCGCTCCTCCGCTTTTGCCGATTTTCTGGAAGTGGCCTTTCACAGCAAGCCTTTCCTTACAGCCATGATAAGCTTCTCCCTGTTTCTCAACGCTATTATTTTTACCTGGTATGTAAACAAACGGCTTGATAAAACAGCCATCGGCATTTTTATTGCCACCTGCGTTTATGCCATACCGGTAATAATTATTAAAATATGGATGTAAGCCGCCGGTTGTTACACCTGTA
>CAZRDD010000796.1:0-2064 GCA_964598675.1 uncultured Parafilimonas sp. | reverse complement strand
CACCACTCATGTACAAGTCAAGGTCGCCGTCATTATCTGCATCAAATAATAAAATACCCCTTTCCTCTGTGGGTTTGGTATCTCTTGTAACGTTAGGGGTAAATTCCTTTGTTACAAATTTACCATTGGCCTGCTGGGTTAACTGCAAGGCACTGTGCCCTACTGAACCGGCCATAATAATATCATCCAGCCCATCCCCGTTAATATCACCTGCAGCAAGGCCAGGGTTATAATCGCTCAGTTTGTGAGGCAAAAGCTTTTGCACATTAAAATCGATATAATCGTCTTCTTTATGAACAACATTTGCCTTAACAGAATCCGAAATTTCGGTAAAAAGTGTATTGGGCGCTGTTACCTGCTGCGGCCAGGTATAAGATTGTAAAGCATCCTTGTGTTTTACTGTAAGTACCTGGTCGGCCTTAACATTGGCAAGCAGTTGCTGTTTGCCATCAGGCCATTTTATTAAAACCGAGTCAACCACGCTTACCCCGCCAAGGCCAAAATGTGCACCAAGCTGGTCGGTAGAAAGATAGCCACGGTATGGTGTATTTTCAAACACCTGCTGCATACCTTTGTTATAATGCAGCTCCACCCAGGCACCCAAACCATTTATGTTAGGGGCTTCTGCCGAAAAGTTAACCTGCAAATAGTGCACCGTACCTTTGTCCTTTTGCTTTTCCTGCAAGGTGTTTTTAAACACCATGGCTTCATCGTTAATATTATTCAATACCATGTCCAGGTCGCCATCGTTATCCAGGTCGGCATAGGCAGCACCATTGCTAAATGCCACTACACCCACCCCCCAATCGGAAGTTACGTTGCTAAAATTTAGATGACCACCATTTTTAAAGGCATATTTATGCAGCTTAACCTCTGGTATCTGCTCAAGCAACTGCTTTTTGCTTACCAACTGCGATGCCTTATTTCTAAAAGCAATAAAATCGTGGTCGGTAACATCTTTGGGAAAACCGTTGGTAATAATTATATCCCGGTTGGCATCGTTGTCAAAATCAGCCACCAGCGGGGTCCAGCTCCAATCCGTTTCAGCAATGCCGCTTAAAAAAGCTGTTTCGCTAAATATGGGCGCACCAACAGTATCGCCAGCGGTTACCCGCGGACCCTGGTTTATTTGCAGCGTATTACGTACATACTGGTATTGAAAGCCAAATGCTTCGTTGTTTTGATAAGTAGGGTAACTGTTGGGGTTCAGCATCATCTTCTTCCGGTACTCGTCTTCAGGGTTCATATCCAATGCCACCACATCGGCCAGGCCATCGTTGTTAATATCTATAATATCCTGCCCCATGGCGTTTGCAGAAGTATGCTTAAAATAAGCTGCGGCCTGGTTGGTAAACGTGCCATCGTGGTTATTTATAAACAACAAATCGGTAGGCAGGTAATCGTTTGTTACATAAATATCCTTCCAGCCATCACGGTTAATATCCGCAATATTTACCCCGTGGGCATAGCCTTCAAAGCCTACCCCGGCAGCTTTGGTAACATCCGTAAATACAGGGTGCTTTAATGCGTCGCTCCAGTCGTTACGGTATAAATGCCCGCTGCTTGCAAAACTACCATCGCTGCTTAGTTTGTGATAAGTATTTACCCTGTTTGGGTCAACAATCTGGTTAACGGCAAGGTACATATCAAGGTCGCCATCATTATCATAATCAAAAAAAGCAGCCATGGTGGAGTAAGTTGTGTCGTTAAGCCCGTAAACAGCGGCTTCCTCTTTAAAGTGTGGCACTCCATCCTTACCTGCCCCCTGGTTAATGTACAACAGGTTTTGCCTTTTTTTACCATCTGCCAAAATGGTGGCGGATACATACATATCCATCCAGCCATCGTTATTTATATCCACTACACTAACACCACGGCTCCATTCCCCATTGCCCCCCGTGCCTGATGCATCAGTAACATCTTCAAACGTAAAATCGCCTTTGTTTAGATACAGCTTGTTGGCTACACTGTTGCCGGTAAAATATATATCCTGCAAACCATCGTTATTAAAATCGCCTATGCCCACACCACCACCGTTATAAATGTTTGATACATCCATAACAT
>CAZRDD010000795.1:0-2073 GCA_964598675.1 uncultured Parafilimonas sp. | reverse complement strand
TTTTGCCCATGCCAGCCTGTCTTCTTCAAAATACATCATATCCAAAGCATCGGCAGCCCAGCTTTCATTTTTATAGCGGTTTAGCATACGCCATGCCACCACCTGTATACCGGGTACTTCGCTCCACATGCAAGTGGTTAAGCATTGCCAGTGTTTGCTGTCAGGTTCTTCTTTTTTCTCTATCTGTGCCTTGCATTTGTTGCAAATCATCAGGCAACTTTCTTCGTACCTGCCGTACGATTCAGGCACCTCGTACAACGATAATGGTGGTGCAGACAAGCAAAGTTCGCATTGCTGCCCGCTTCTTGCTGCCAATGTTTCTTCCAGCGTCATAAATTCTTTTATTAAAGGCCGCGAATGTATAGCTATTTTATTTACCATTTACGGAAACGCCCGTGGCGTTATTGTTAACTGGTGTGGCGGCGGCTGAAAAAGGCTTTGTCTTTTATTACGGGCCGGGCTGTTAAAACCGGGTTTTGTTATGCGTATTTTTTTATGCTAACTTTCGTGCATGAACCCCCGTTACAACCAATTTAAAAAAATCATCACCAGCCCGTTGGCTTTCAGGTGGTTTATGCTTACGCAGTTGCCAACGGCTTTTTTTGCCGGACTGCGCGTGGCTGCGCTTAACGATACACAGGCTGTTATACGTGTAAAACAAAAATGGTTTAACAAAAACCCTTTCCGCTCAATCTATTTTGCAGTGCTGAGTATGGCGGCCGAAATAAGCACCGGTGTAGCCGGTTTGGGGGCTATTTATAAACGCAGCCCCGGTGTAAGTATGCTGGTTACGGCTACAGAAGGTAAGTTTTACAAAAAAGCCACCGGCACCATATTGTTTACCTGTGCCGATGTTGCGGCGGTGCATGCGGCGGTAGACCATGCTGTTGCTACCGGCCAGCCGGTTACGGTGGTTTGCCATTCCACAGGCAAAAATGAACAGGAAGAAATGGTGGCCGAGTTTTGGTTTACCTGGAGTTTTAAGGCACGCACGGCTAAACAATAAGTAAAAACCAGGGCTTGTTTTATGGTTGAAGCCCCCGTACAGACAGTTTGCACAAAAGCTGCGTTGGTTTATTTGCCTTCAATTATGGCATGAATGTTCATTAGTAAGGAATTACTGCCAGTCGCATCCTGAGACAGCTCCCAAATCATTACACCGCCAGCCTGTTGCAGGGCAAGCCGCGTTTTGTTTTTTATGGTTGGTATGCCGTTGTAGTAAACGGTTTCGCCACCATGAATATTATATTGGTCGGTATTGGCGGCACCGGGAAAGGCGGCCACAATATCCCCAAAGTTCATTGAGGTTACCACACTGGTATTGCCAAAGCTATAGCCATAAAAAGGTACGCCCAGGGTAAGTTTTTCCTTTGCTACTTTGCGGGTTACGCCCCAGTAGGCAAGGTCGCTAACGGCCATGTTGTAAGGTGCATGCTGGCCGGGGTGGGCTGCATCCCAAGGGCCGGTTTTATCGTAAGACATTATGTTGATAAAGTCAAAAGCTGCCAGTGCGCTATCGGGTACGGTGTTGCCGTTCCAGGTGGCAAGGGCTGCGGTAATCAGTTTGTTTTGCGGGGCCAGGGCGGCTTTAAGGGCAGTAACAAAGCTGCCGTAATTGCTGTTAATATTATCGCCCTCAATATCTACATCCACACCGTCAAAATTGTATTTGGTAACGGTAGCTACAATATTGGCAATGAAGCCCGCGCGTTTTTCAGTTGTTAGCAAAGCAGTAAAATAGGGTGGAATATCGCCCCCTGCTATAGACATAAGCACTTTTACTTTATTGCCATGGGCAGCCGTAACAATAGCGGGTATTGCACTGTTATCGGTAAAGGCCCCGGTTGAATCGGGGTTAATAAATGCCAGGTTAAGATGGGTGAGGCTGGTAAGGTCAATTTGAGATAAAGCTGCTGAAACATCGTTTCTGTCAATCATAAGGTAACCCACTGTTCTGAACGATGCACTGTTTGGGGTATTGGTGTTTGCCTGTTGCTTATTGCAACCGGCAATGGCAGGCAGCGCTAAAAGCAGTACCAAGAAAGAATGATAAATTCTACGCATTTATTTTAG
>CAZRDD010000794.1:1485-2075 GCA_964598675.1 uncultured Parafilimonas sp. | reverse complement strand
CACCACATTGGCATTGGCTATCACACTCCAAAAAGCATTGTAGGCACTTTGCAGCGAGCCGCTTGCATCGGTGGCCGATACGGAGAACGATATGTACGAGCCCCTGTTGTTGTAGTTATCCCACAAAAGGTTGCCGCCCAGCACATCGCCAATGGCATTCATGGTAGTGCCGTTGTATGGCCCCCACGATGCGTTGTACAAAGGCCCGGTGCCGGAGAGTATATCGTTATCGTTGGCATAAAACGTACCAGCCGTTGGGGCCGATAATGGCGGGCGGTTTAAAAAGTCTTTTTTGCACCCCTGTATAATAAATACAGTAAGCA
Organism: uncultured Parafilimonas sp.; assembly: GCA_964598675.1. Lineage (GTDB taxonomy): Bacteria > Bacteroidota > Bacteroidia > Chitinophagales > Chitinophagaceae > JABDFW01. Next base: position 1,752 of record CAZRDD010000794.1, on the reverse strand, counting down.
GCGGTATAATAAATTTTATTGTTTGTTTCATAATTGAAAGTTTTTGCGGATGCTTACGCTGTTTTAGTTAAAAATCGAGGGCTACACTAATGGAGTAAGAACGGGTGGAAGGATACCTGCCTTCGTCCATACCCACTATATTGGCCACCCCTTTGTAGCTGTACATACCCACTTCGGGGTCGAAGCCTGTGTATTTGGTAAAGGGGAACACAGGTTGCGCCTGCACCGCAATTAAAGCACCCCTCAACACGTGCGTGTACGAGAGCA
>CAZRDD010000794.1:0-1475 GCA_964598675.1 uncultured Parafilimonas sp. | reverse complement strand
GTATTTTGGCAGGCACCCGGTAAGTAAGACGCACGTTTTTAAGCTTAAGAAACGAGCCATCCTCAATGCTCCACTGCGATAGCCTTACGTTGCCGTTGGGGTCGCTGGTGGTGGGCCTGGGTATGTTGGTGTTGGGGTTAAGCACTTTGGCGGTAAGCGCATCGGCCAGTTTAAAACTGCTTGGCTCCGCAAAATTTGCCACGCTCTGGTAATGGTTGCTGTAAGGCCCGGTGCCCAAAGGCATCTCATTTTGGTAGCGGGTTAAGTTAAGCAACTGGTTGCCTGATACGCCGGTAAAAAACAGGTTAAGGTCAAAGCCCTTGTAGCTGAACGATGTATTAAAGTTGTATGTAAACTTGGGCCAGGGGTTACCGATAATGGTACGGTCGTTGTTATCAATAATACCATCGGGTTTGCCATCGGGGCCACTGATGTCTTTAAACTTAACATCGCCCACCCATGTACCCTGCGCAGGGTCAATGGTAAGTACTTTGTTGGATGTTTGTATGGCGTGGCCTGCAATATCCTTATAATTTTGAAAAACACCTTCGGCTATATAACCGGTTATCATGCTAAGGGGCTGGCCTTCTTCGGTAAGAAACTGTGCCTGGCTGTTGTTGGTGGTGGAGGTGTACTGGGTAATAATGGGCGAAACCAGTTTGGTTACCTTGTTTCTGTCAATAGAAAAATTAAACCCTGTGCGCCACTGAAAGTTTTTGTTGGAGATATTAACCGTATTTACCGTAATACCAAACCCTTTGTTTTGCATACCACCGTAGTTTTTGGTAGGCCAGCTTAACAAACCGCCGTAGCCTCCGCTAAGGCTGCCGCCCATATAACCGGGGCCGCTGGCCACCAGTATAAGGTTTGATATATCCTTAATATAAGCATCGGCAATCACCTCTACCCTGTTGTTAAACATGTGAAGGTCTAACCCTATGTTGGCCGATTTATCCTGCTCCCATTTAAGGTTGGGGTTAGGGTAGTTGGCGGGTAAAAAACCGCCGCCCCAAACCGTTGCCGCAGCATACAGGTTTGAGTAGATGGCACTGGCATTGTTGCCCGTGTTACCGGATATACCGTACTCTGCACGCAGCTTAAGGTCGTTGATGAAAGTGAGGCCCCTCATAAATTTTTCGTCGGATATTTTCCAGGCGGCAGACACTGCCGGAAAAGTACCAAAGCGGTTGTTGGCACCAAAGTTTGAGCTGCCATCGCGCCTTACTACCACTTGCGCTATGTACTTGTTATCGTATATGTAGTTAAGGCGTGAGAAATATGATTCGTTGGCACCATCGCCTTTGTAGCTGGTGGTTTGCTGTGTTAAAGGCGCTGCCACACTAAGCTCCTGTATGGAGTTGGTGGAATAGTTTTGCCCCGAGCCGCTAAGGCCCTGGTAACCGTACTGGGCGCTTTCGTGGCCTATCATGGCTGTTATGGCATGTTTTTTAATGCGCAGGTCGTACTGCAGGCGG
>CAZRDD010000793.1:0-2078 GCA_964598675.1 uncultured Parafilimonas sp. | reverse complement strand
TTGCTGTACGCGCAGTTGGTTTTTTTTGCCAATAAACTTATACAGTGTAATGGTATACTGTGTTATTATACTAAAAAAAATTTTGCCATTTGCAGGCTCAATGGCGCTTTGGTTTATAGCTGGCATTTGTGCAGGCCTGGTGTGTAAACGCCGGTATAAACGGCAATTGCGGAAAGAGAGAGGTAGAATGGTTTGGTTAATGGGTAAACAGCTTAATAAACACAAGAGAGAAGAATAGGTAATTTACCTTTTGTTTGGTATATGTTTTTTTGTACTGCCGGGCAATGCTGGTGTTTAATTGTGTAATAGAAATAGTATAAATTTATGTTAGTAGCAATAATAGTATTTGCCTGCGCCTTTTTTGCAGGATTGTGTACCAATTTAGGAGAGTGTTTAAGAATAAAAAGAAAAATTGAACAGCTTAAACAGGATAACGATAAAATAGCCAGGCAGCTTAATTAGTGCCTATGCTTTACTGTGTGCCGTTATTTTGCAAGCGTTTATAAAGAGATGGCAGGCCTGAAAATTGTATAAATTGCCTAAATGCTTTGGCCTGCACCAAACCAAACTATAATGTTGTATTGCAATGTTACGCCTGCAGCGAGTTTACCGTAAAATGTATAATATCTTTGGTGGCTTTGTCAAGCCGTTTAATTTCCTGTTCAATCATGGCCAGGTATTCGGCCTGCATTTCTTTTGCATCGGTATGTATAAGGTTTATAATGCCGCTGATGTTTACAATGGGCATGCGTATTATGTGCGAGTGGTTCCAGATGATTTGTTTAAGCCTGGTGTTTTGTTCTTCCAGTTTTATTTCGGCCTGCTTAAGTTCGGTAATGTCTTCGGCATTAAATATAAAGGCGTTAATAGCGCCGGTGTCGTCGTGTACGGGGCAATAGGTAAACTCATACCAGGCGGTAACGGCACCACGGGTTACGTTGCGTATGGTTTTTATTATTTGCCCGTTAAAAGCAAGCTTGCTGTTGCGCAAAAACGCCTCCATAAACTCGGATTTAACGTAGTTGCGAAAATCGTGGCCCTGGGCAATTTCAACCCTGTGGTCGCTTAGTACGCTTTTGCGGGCACTCTCGTTAAACTCAATAATACGGTAATCCTTACCAACCATAAACCAAACATGGCTGGCGCTGTTAAGGGCGGCTTTAAGCGTAAGGGTGGTATTGCGCAGGCGTTGTTTTTCCTGCTCGGTTTTTTTAGCCTGCGCCAGCAGGCGTTTTTGCAGCGGCTGGTACGATAATTTGTTATCTATAACCAATGCCAGCAGTGCAAAAGCAATACAAACCGCCACATGTGTTTTAGTGCTGGCAAGCTTGGCCGCACTTTGTTGTTTAAGCTGCCCCAGCCCCGCCTGTGCCAGGGTTAAAAAGTTGGCCTGCAGGGCTTCCAGCGTATCAATATCAGCCTTTGTAAGCGGCTGTGTTTTAAAAATAATATGGTGGGCCTGCTGCGTTTGGTTTAACTGTACCTGCCAGGTGTTTATAGCATGGCTGCCGCCACGGGTTGCCGGTTGGTTTGTAGTATAAGCATTGTGCAGTGTTAAAGCCGCATTGTGCCATTGCTGCCAGGTTTCTTCTGTTTTAGGGGCGCGGTTATTATTGGTATAGCTTTTATAAGCACAGGCTAATATTTTTTGGCTTAGCATACATTGCATGCCCGCCATGTTTATAAAGGCAGCATCGCTGGTGCTGGCATTAATATCGTAATAAACAATAAACATTATAATAAGCAGGGCGCTTATTATAATGCTTAAAAAGGTATAGTATTTGGCCTTCATTGTTTGCATACATGGTAAGTTTTTGTGGCAGGCTTTACATGGCATGCCCTATTGCTGCTGGTTAACAGCAAATGTTATTAATAAAACTACACCGGGGGATGATGCTATATGTTTTTAAATAAGGTGCAACCGTTGCTTTGGGTGTAATATGCTTTTATACAGCGGTGCGGGTAAATATATTTACCAACATATTATTAAACCAAAGTATTGTTTGAGGTAATGGCTTTACTGAAATTTTAGGCATTGGATTTTTGTGTTAAAGGTTAAGAATAATAACCGCAGTTTA
>CAZRDD010000792.1:0-2079 GCA_964598675.1 uncultured Parafilimonas sp. | reverse complement strand
CATCACTCCAATTACAATTGACCCCGCATTACCAAAAATTACATTTGCTGCACTAATAGCCACCCTGCCTTTTTCGGCATGGGTTATTTCGGGCAAAGAAAGCGTACCGAGGTAAACAAGGTTTATTGAAACATAAATAACGGTAACTATCAAGGTGCCGAAAAGCAGGCTAAGGCCAATATTTCTTTTAGGGTTCCTCATTTCGCCTGCAATAAATGTAACATTGTTCCAGGCATCGCTGCTCAACACCGAGCCTACCATGGCCGCTGCAATGCCCCCCACCAGGGCCGCACCTGCCATAGGTACAATAACCGAGCCTGCTGCCGGGTGGGCTGCATCCTTCAACGTTTCCTGCGTAGCCTGCCAGGCATGGGCCCAGTTAGCATGCCAAACTGCCGGGTTAAACATAATAAAACCAGCAACAATTAAACCGAACAGCGAAAGCAGCTTGGTACTGGTAAATATATTTTGTATCCACTTGCCGCCTTTAAGCCCCCTTGTATTGCTGTAGGTTAACAGCACAATAAGGATAATTGATACCAACTGTGCCGCACTTATGGTAAAGTTGCCGCTGCCCATGGGAATGTTGACCACAATATTATCTTCACTAACATAAGGCACCAATGATGCTGGCACTACATAAGCCGCAAACTTTGAAAAAGCAACGCCAACGGCTGCAATGGTGCCGGTTTGAATAACGGAGAAAAAACTCCAGCCATACATAAAACCCACCAAAGGGCTGTAAGCTTCTTTAAGGTATATATACTGGCCGCCTGCCTTAGGAAACATACCGCTCAGTTCCCCATAGCTTATGGCCGCGGTAAGCGTCATAAAACCGGTAATAAGCCAAACCAGTATAAGCCATCCTGCACCGCCAACATGCCGCAGCATATCTGCGCTAACAATAAATATACCTGAGCCTATCATACTCCCGGCAACTATCATGGTACCATCCAGCAAACCCAGGCCGGGCTTTAACGCAGTGTTATTTTGAGGCATAAAAAGAGGTTGGTTTATGTACTAAAAAAAATCCCGTTACTATAACGGGATTTGAAGATAGGTAAATATATTGTTATCTTTTACTTGTTCTGGCCATTGCGGTACTCTAAATTAAGCCCGTTAACAACATCAGTAGTTACATTGCGGATGGTATCCTTATAATATAGCATGTTATCATATTCCTTTGTAGCAAAAACATACGCATACCCTTTATCCTGGCAATACTGTTTTAAAAATTGTTGTATTTTAACCTGCACCTGGTGCAACTTTTGAAACGACTCCGACTGCAGTTGCTGTTGCAGTTCGTTGCCGGTGTTTTCGTACTCAGCCTGGAGGTCCTGCATTTTTTGCTGAAAAGAGCTTTGCTGTAACTGCGTATAGGCAGCACCAGCCTGGTTATATTGTTTTATCTCGTTGTTTATGTTTGCACGCATCCTCGCAAGCTGCACCTGGTTACCAGAGTCTTTTTTCATAAGGTAACCACGCACCTCCTTTGAATAATCGTAATAATTTTCAAGCGTATCAATATCAAAATACGCAATTTTAAAAGAATCTGCCGACCGCTTGTTAGCAATCTCCTGTATATGAGCATCGTTTTTAATATACCTAAAATAGGAGTAGTATAAAAAACCAACAGCCAGCAGCAGCACAATATTTAGTCCTAATAAAATTTTATTCATCCAGGGAAGTTGAAGGGTAAAGTTAACAGGATTAAAAAAAAGGAAATTGTTAAAACAAGGTTGTGTGTGTTTGTATTGTGTTAATCATTAGTATTTATATAAATACTTTAAAATCAATTGTATAGGAATTTTTATTTGCGTTGTGTCCGTACTTTATCTGCCTGTATATTTAACTAATTGTTAAAATGAATAAACACATGTTGCATAACAGGGGTGCAATGCAGCTGGCCCTTATGCCAACAATGTTTATAAACAGCAGTGGGTTAGTATTTTTTGAGAGTTGGGTTTATCCAATTACTTTTAGTTTTTTATGCGTATGAATAGAATTGTAGTTATTGTAGCAGGGGGTGCCGGTAATAGCATGGGGAATGTTGTACCACAGCAGTGTTTACTGCTGAAT
>CAZRDD010000791.1:0-2090 GCA_964598675.1 uncultured Parafilimonas sp. | reverse complement strand
GGCAAGGGGTATTGTATGGGGCGCAATAGGAAACCACCTAAGAGGGTTGATAAACTTTGCCGGTTACAGGGAAATGGGTATACTGTGTTCGTTGTTGTTGCCAGTGGCCCAACAAAACACGATAGACCAGCAAGACGAGCCGGATAAATCGATAGCTTATGCAGCTTTGGCGCAAAATGCATTTACCGCTTCAATTACCTCGCTTACAACTGCGTTGGGAAATTTGCCAGACTTTAACGGCACAAGTTACCGGCAGGCCGGGCTTGCCAATAACACCGTATACAACGGGCAAATTGCGCAGGGGGATATAATTATGGACAAAGCATTTTGGTCTACAAGTATTTTTCGCGGGGCCGGCGCTGCCGGCGGAAGTTGGACTAATTTTGGTACCTTGACGAACCCGGTAGCTTACTACATTATTAACGGCGCATCAGGCAAATACATTGCAAAATATGCAGCCATAGAGGGTGAGCAAGAAGTACTTTTTAGAGAGCGTACTGCTTTTCAGGTTACCAGGATTGTAAATCTTCATAGCACTACCTTTTTTGTGTACGTTACAGAAGTTCCTCCCCCGGCGCATGGCACGGTAATTAAAGACCCATACACCGGCGCTGTTTACCGTTAATGCCGGTAAACAAAAGCAAAAAAGGTTTTGATTATCCTTATTTTGGTCCAATGAGCTTGCACATTTAGTTTGGCGCTTATAAAACTGCCCTTTTTTGCTATCTTTAACGCAACACAGATTATTTAACTTCTTTCATGCCCCAACCAACCAATATACCCCAAAAAAACATTGCAGCCCAACAAAGGGCAGTAAACGCTGATGTTGCGGTCAAAAACGGCATAAGCATGCCTGCGGTGTCCGTTTTGGTAAACACGGAGGTAATGCAGTTAAAAGTTGCCGGTGAAGAAGAACTTTTGCAAAAAAAGCCTTTCCAATTTGCTAGAAGCCCATTGCAACAACAGGCCGCCGATGATGAAGAACCCTCGCAAAAGAAGCCTTTTCAACTAACTACATCCTCATCACAAAGGCTACAGCCCAATCAAGAAGAACCGTTGCAAAAAAAGCCCTTTCAACTGGCCAAAACTGGTACCCCCACCCCAACAAATACACGCCCCAACCAAACCGGCATGCCCGATAACCTGAAGGCAGGCGTGGAAGCCCTTAGCGGCATAGCCATGGATGATGTTAAAGTGCATTACAACAGCGATAGACCTGCGCAATTGCAGGCACTGGCCTACGCCCAGGGCACTGATATACATATAGCCCCCGGCCAGGAAAGGCATCTGCCGCACGAAGCCTGGCATGTGGTGCAGCAAAAGCAGGGCAGGGTGCAGCCCACCATGCAAATGAAGGGTGGTGTGGCCGTGAATGATGATAAGGGCTTGGAGAATGAGGCGGATGTGATGGGGGGGAAAGTATTAGCTGCTACTGTAAATACGCCATTGCAAAGCGGTGCACCCGAGCAATTTAAAAAAGTGCAAAGCGCGGTAGTTACTCAATTGGTGCGCATTAATAAAGTAGTTACAGGGGTTACCCATCTGGTTAAGTTGGTGGGGAATAGTTTATATAATTCGAACTTTGAGGAAAATGAAATGGATGAACTTAAAGCAGGGGATTTGATTGTATTAGATACAGAGGTTAGGTTCAGATCCAGAAGGGGGCCAAATCAGGAAATATATCAGGAAACGGATAAAAGCGGTCCCCGTCATTATTTGTGGTATAAGGTTATTTCATTTAAAGGAGAGAAGGCAGGCGATGATGTGTTTATACGGGAGGATACTTTTACTGATGTTGGCCAGGAAAAGCTTTTAAACCTGCCGTTAGATGCGAACGTTTACGGAACAGATGCAGGCAGCACTAAAGAGATAAAAGATGCTTATGCAGAGGGCCAAAGAGATTTTGATTGTGCCTACAGTTATCATGAAGGTGAAACATATAAACTTTTTAAAAGCTTTGAAATTAACAAGGGGCCTGTAAGGATTATTTATAAATTTAAGTTGGCTGAATTTGAAAAGGCCAGCGAAGAGCTGTCAAAGTTTACACGTATACAAAACGTTGTTATACATACAGTAATGTTGCATGAGGT
>CAZRDD010000790.1:0-2098 GCA_964598675.1 uncultured Parafilimonas sp. | reverse complement strand
CTCGGCCGCGCCGCCACGTACATAAAAACCGCTGCTGCCTTCCCCTGCAGATTTTACGCCCGGCAACAGTTGTATGGTTTTAAGTACATCTTTCTCGCCAAATATTACGGGTACATTCTTAATCTCGTTTACACTAAGTTTTTGTACCCCCATCAGCGGCTTGCTGATGTTATCGTTTTGTTTGGTGCTGCTAACCACCACATCCTGCAGTTTGGCGCTTTCCTGTTCCAGTTCGGCGGTAATGGTTACATCTTTTTGCAAGGTAACGGCAATGGTATCCTGCGCGTAACCGGCAAAGCTTACAATTAAGGTGTAATTGCCTGCGGGTGCGGTAATGGAATAAAACCCGTAAGCATTTGTTACTGCGTGTGCGCCGGGCAGTTGCAGCAGGTAGGCCGATGCCCCGATAAGAATTTCGCCCGATTTTTTTTCTTTAACAGTTCCGCTGATAGTGTGTTTTTGCTGGGCCTTGGCTGCCGTGGCTGCAAACAACACCATCATGCAAAAAAACGTTTTAACCGTTTTGCTCATGTATTAAGGTTTGTTATGGTGCCGCAAAACTAAGGGCGGGGTTGTTTTAAGGATTGTTAATTAACGTAATTGTAGTAATCATTTACACCAGCGGCAAAGCAATATTTACCCCTGCTTCACGAAAGCTGTTATTAAGCGGTACGGGCAATAAAAAAGGGCCGCTTAAAAAAGCAGCCCGTAAAAGTACCCAGGTGATAGTAAACCACTACTTCACCTTTGTCTCAAGCGTTTTAATGCGTTGCAACAGGCTGTTTAACATGGCCTGCAGGTCGTCATTTTTTTTGGTAAGGTTATCAATGGTTTGTTGCTGCTCCTGCACTGCTTTAACAAGCGGCACTACAAACTCAGCGTAGCGCAGGGCATAAATATCTTTTTCAGCCGCAGGTTTATCCACCCCGCTAAATTCGTAACCCAGTGTTTTGGCGGCAGACTCTACCTCCTGCGCTATAAAGCCTGTATATTGGGTATTACTGGCAGCATTTTTTAACTGGCTTACACTGCTGGTATTGGTTATATGCCTGTTTTGGTTAGCCCCAAAATAACTGTTCATTTTTGCCACGTCGTAATTGTAGGTAACAGGGCGTAGTTTTAAAATAAAGGCCAGGCCTGGTACGTTTTCCTTCACGTTTGTTTTAAAGCGTCCGTCTGAGAAGGTTGACCAGCCCACTTTACCACCAATGCTGGTCATAAAATTATTGCCAATCACCGCTTTGTTTGATGCGTTTACAATGGCTGATTCGCCAATGGCTATTGCATTGCTAAGGTTGCTGCTGGATACATCGGCCTGCTCGCCAATCAGTACCTGGTCGCTGCCTGTTTTGTTGGTCCACCCGGTGGCGGAGCCGAGATAAGTATTGGAGGAACCGCCGGTTGCGTTTGGTTCTGCGTCAGAGCCTATAATGGTATTGTAAAACCCACCCCCGGTAAAGTAGCCGGTATTGTAGCCTATGAATACCGAGCCATCGCCTGTGTAGTTGTGGCCTGCGTTGGAGCCAATAATAACGGTGGTTCTGCTGATGGAGTTATACCCGGCGCTGTCACCAATAACTATGCCGTTGGTGGTGCCAAAATTAAACTGGGTCATATCCGTGTTAAGGGCAGCATGCCCAATTACCACATTTTGAAAAGAGTTGCCCATCAGGCGCCCTGCACTGTGCCCCATCACCACATTATCCTGCCCGCTGCTGGTGTAAAAGGCATCTTTACCCACCACCACATTTCGCCTGCCGGAGTAATTTCCAAAACCCGCAAAAGCGCCGATGAAGGTATTTTCAACAGCAGCGTTACCGTAACCGGCAGAGTAACCTACAAAGGTGTTGTTGTCGCCATTGTTTTTGGCGCTGCCTGCAAGGTTGCCCACCATAGTATTTTGCGAGCCTTTAGCGTTGCTGTAACCTGCATGGTAGCCAATAAATGCGTTGCTGTAACCGGTACCGTTGTAATAGCCACTTTGAAAACCTTCAAAATGGTTGTACTGGCCGGTGGTATCGCTGTAGCCAGCCTGGTAACCGGCAAAAAAGTTGTTGTTATTTGTACGGTCGCAGGTTTTCTATTTTCGTTCACAATA
>CAZRDD010000789.1:0-2111 GCA_964598675.1 uncultured Parafilimonas sp. | reverse complement strand
GAACGTTTACCGGTAACGCGCGCGATGGTAACTGGATACCCGGTATACCGCTTATTGATAACGCTACTTATGGCAACCAGGCCATGATGCCCGATAGTATTAAAAACAACAAGGCCCATAACAGCCTGTTTATGCTGCCGTTTATACTGGGCTTAATTGGGGTTTTCTACCAGTTTCGCAAACGTGCCGATGATGGTATTGTAACCCTGCTGCTGTTTTTTATGACCGGCCTTGCCATTGTAATTTACCTTAACCAGGCGGGTTACCAGCCGCGTGAGCGTGATTACGCCTACGTTGGCTCGTTTTACGCCTTTGCTATATGGATAGGGCTTGCCGTACCATACTTTGCCGAGCTTGCCACCAAGTGGGATAAAAAGCTGGCTAACTACATGGCCATAAGCGGCGGTGCGGTAGCACTTAGCCTGCTGGTGGGCTGCTATGTGGGTACCAGTTTTGCACAGGGTGCCGTAGTGCTGGGCATTGGCTTTGCGGCTGTTTTTGCAGCCGTGGCGCTGGGCCTGCCTTACCTGTTAAAATACCTTGGCAACCCTAAAAATATTGCCTGGGGTGCGGTGGTAATAGCCCTGCTGGTGCCTATTTGGATGGGTGCCCAGGAGTGGGACGACCACGACAGGAGCCGTAAACAACTGGCCCGCGACCTTGCTAAAGATTACCTGGAAAGCTGTGCCCCCAACGCCATACTGTTTACCTTTGGCGATAACGATACCTACCCCCTTTGGTACGCACAGGAAGTGGAAGGCATACGCCCCGATATACGTGTTATAAACACCAGCCTGCTGGGTATTGACTGGTACATTAACCAGTTGCGCTACAAGGTTAACCAGAGCGATGCGATTGATGTTATTTGGAGCCAGAGCCAGATTGAGGGCAGCAACCGTAACTACATACGCTACAAGCCCAACCCGGCTTACCCCGAAAACAGGTATTACAACCTTGACAGCATTATGCGCTACTACGCTGGCAGCGACGACCCGTTAAAGGGCGAAGACGAAGGTGGCGGATCGATGATTAGCACCTACCCTGTTAAAAAATTCTATGTACCGGTAGATGCTGCTGCGGTTAAAGCCAACGGCACCGTTAATGCGGATGACAGCGTACCTGCTTCGGTTAATTTTGATGTGAGCAAGGGCCTGTTGCAGAAAAACGACCTGGCCGTGCTAAACATCATAGCCGCCAACAAATGGAAGCGCCCTATATACTTTACCATGCAGTATGGCGAGCTTGGTTTTGGCAACTTTATACGCAGGGATGGCTTATCGTACCGCCTGGTACCGGCCATACTTAAAAGCCGTGTAAATACCGACTTTATGCTGAACGTGTTCAACACCAAATTTGGTTTTGGCAATGCCAACCTGCCAGGTGTGTATTACGATGAAGAAAACCGCAGGCACCTTAACATTATACGCATGGCCGATGCCGAACTGGCCTTTGACCTTGCCAGCAAAAACAGGAAGGAAGAAGCCCGCAAGGTGCTTAAACGCAGCGATGATATGATGCTGGAAAGCAACTTCCCCTACGGGCTGGTATCTAAAGGCAACGACCATAACAACCACTCCCTAAAATTCCTGGAGGCTTGTTATGCTGCCGATTACGACAGCCTGGCGGCCAAAGTATCAAAGTCTGTTAAAAAAGACCTTGACCAGCAAATGCGTTATTATGCCAGCCTCGGCAATATGGATATTGGCACCTTTAACGGCATTGTAGACCGTTACGTACAGTTACGCTATAGCCAAAACGGCCAAAACTATGCTGCCGCGCAGGAACTCATCAGCAGCAGCCTGGACCGTAAGCAGCAAATGCTGATTGAGGAAATTATACAAACCCTGCAAATACAGCAGGAGCTGGAAGGTATAACCCAGCATTACAGCAAAACGGCCCCGCCCGCCATTAACGAGGCACCAGCGGTAATAAAACCAGCCGACACCCCCAAAGCAAAAACACCCGCTGCTAAAAAATAGCAACCGGCGTTAAACAATATAAAAACCTGCGGTGCCAAAAGCCCGCAGGTTTTTTTGTTTGGGGTTCTGTTGTTCTGTGTTCTGTGTTCTGTGTTCTGTGTTCTGTGTTCTGTGTTCTGTGTTCTGTGTTCT
>CAZRDD010000788.1:0-2113 GCA_964598675.1 uncultured Parafilimonas sp. | reverse complement strand
CTATTTATCCTGGCTTTGCCCATAAGCCTGCCACAGGGGTAGACTGCTGCTAATGTTAACCGGGTGAATTTAATGGAGGCGGGATAGTTGTATTTTATATTTATAAAATATTTAAAACGTTGATAATTAATATATATAATTAATGCTTTACTACATTAAAAATATATTTACTGCAAATGATTTTTGGGTTGATTTCTCTTGGTATATTCGTCCGCCTAAAATAAAAACCACTATATCCAATCAACGTCCTCTAACAATTGTTTTCCATTTAAAATTTTTGTTTTTTAATGATCATAAGGAGTAACGACCCTTATCGGTTTTGGCCTCTAACATTGCTACTTGCCTTAACGGTTGCTTGCTGTATGAAATACGGATGATATCATCCCCGCCACTCCACAATTTTTTCACTGTAAATGTACTGTTGCCTATTTAATGCTTTCCGCAGGTGATGCCTTGTGTTATCGCCCTAAAAATGGTGTAGGTTGTTTTACAAGCAGGTAACAAAGTACTGGGAAACCTCACCCCAACCCCTCTCCCAAAGGCGAGGGGCTAAAACATTCAAACTCCTCAAACAATCAAACTTTTCAAACAATCAAACAAAGAACACAGAACCCGGAACCCAGGGAGTTTGCCGCAAAAAAAAGATCCTCTGTAGAAACAGACGACCTCTAACGATTGCTTGCCATATGAAAAATCTTAAAAAATCTTGTGGGTGGTTAACGTACTTTGTTCATTTTCAGTGCTTCGGTATCCTTTCTTTTCCGTTAACAGTGTAAAAGTACAACGGGTACTGGGGCAAAGCAAATCAAGTTCAGCGCGTTTTTATTATGCCAAAGCGGCTTTGGTATTGCAAATTGCCTGTAAATAAAGGGTTTCAGCGCAAAATAGCTTTTATAGCCAACGATGTTTTTGCGAACCCCGCACCTGCGAACTCCTCAAACAATCAAACTTTTCAAACTTTCAAACAAAGAACGGAGAACACAGAACGAGGAACCCAGGGAGTTTACCGCAAAAAAAAGATCCTCTGTAGAAACAGACGACCTCTAACGATTGCTTGCCATATGAAAAATCTTAAAAAATCTTGTCGGTGGTTAACGTACTTTGTTCATTTTCTGTGCTTCGTTTTCCTTTCTTTTCCGTTAACAGTGTAAAAGTACAACGGGTACTGGCGCAATGCAAATCAAGTTCGGCGCGTTTTTATCATGCCAAAGCGGCTTTGGTATTGCAAATTGCCTGTAAATAAAGGGTTGCAGCGAAAAATGGCTTTTATAGCCAACGATGTTTTCAGCGGAAAAAATACCCGTATAATGCTTAAAAAAAGTATGCGTATGCGTTTAAACAGCTGTTGTAACGCTGGCGGGTTAAACAAAACCAGTTGCACCCTTTGCAGGCAATGCTCACCGCTGAGTACAATCAAATGCCTTAAAAAATGCAACTGGTCTGTTCATTTTTTTATACATTGGTATGCCAAACGCTTGCCGCGCAGGTATTTTATATACGTATGCGCAGCTAATACAAGGGTTTGCCACTTAAGGTATGTTAAGCAAAAAATACATAAACACTAAATACAGCGTAACAATTAAATTGGCAAAACTGCCAGACGAGGTTTTTAGCCAGTTGACAAACCTTGCAAAATGGTGGCCTGAAGATTTTGAAGGTGAGCGCATTGGGCCTGGTGCTGAATTTGTTTTTAAAACAACTGATGCGCATTACTCAAAAAATAAGGTGGTGGAGTTTGTGCCTGGTAAAAAGCTGGAATGGATTACGTTAGAAAGCATACGCAAAGCAGATGGATACGACTGGAGCGGTACTAAATTTATTTTTGAGTTACACAAGCAAGTGCCCGGCACATTGTTGGAGTTTACATACGATGGGGTTGTTTGGGAGGATGAATACGACAGGCTGGTGCAAATTTGTGAAATTACCATAAAAGGTATTTTTTACGATTTTGTAACCAATGAAAAAGGGTAACCTGCGGTATAAAATGATTTAAGATAAAACTCCTCAAACCTGCAACAGGTAGCCTGCAACCTGCCCGCCCCGGCTGGAGTTTACGGCAAAAAAAAAGATCCTCTGTAGAAACAGACGACCTCTAACGATTGCTTGCCATATG
>CAZRDD010000787.1:0-2116 GCA_964598675.1 uncultured Parafilimonas sp. | reverse complement strand
CACGCATTGGTGTAATATTAGTCCACACTAACCCTGCTTACCGCTCATCGGAACTGGAGTTTGTTTTAAACCAGTCCGGCGTAACTGTGTTGGTTTCTGCACTTACCTACAAAACAAGCGATTACAAGGCCATGATTAACATGGTAGCCGGTAACTGCCCATCGTTACGAAAGGTAATTTATATTGAAACCGGGTGGGATAGCCTTGTAAATGGCGGCCATGATATAAGCGATGATGTACTGGCCGAACATGAGCAAAAAGTACAGTTTGATGATGCGGTTAACATACAGTACACCTCCGGAACAACCGGCTTTCCCAAAGGCGTTACGCTAACCCACCATAACCTGCTTAACAATGGCTATTTTATTGGGTTACGGTTACAGTATACTCAGAAAGACAGGGTATGTATACCCGTGCCTTTTTACCATTGCTTTGGTATGGTAATAGGCAATTTGTGTTGTACCTCTGCAGGGGCCTGTATGGTAATACCCTCCGAAGGGTTTGATGCAAGGCAAACATTGCTTGCTGTTGAGCAGGAAAAATGCACATCGCTGTACGGTGTGCCAACCATGTTTATAGCCGAACTTACCCTGCCCGATTTTGATACCTTTAATCTAACCTCCCTGCGTACCGGTGTTATGGCGGGTTCGCCCTGCCCGGTGGAAATAATGAAGCAGGTGCAAAGTAAAATGTACATGCGCGATGTAAGTATTTGCTATGGCATGACGGAGACTTCGCCCGTATCAACCCAAACTGTTATTGGCACACCGCTTGAAAAGCAGGTGAGCACAGTGGGCACGGTACACGACCACCTTGAAATAAAAATTACCGACCCCAAAACAGGTGCCATTGTGCCAAGAGGTGTACCGGGAGAATTGTGTACGCGCGGTTACTCGGTAATGTTGAAGTATTGGAACAATCCCGTGGCAACAGAATCTGTGCTGGACGAAGCGGGCTGGATGCACACCGGTGATATTGCCGTTATGGATGAGGAAGGGTATATAAACATAAGCGGCAGAATTAAGGACATTATTATACGGGGAGGTGAGAATATATCGCCCCGCGAAATAGAAGAGTTTTTGTACAAACATGAGGCTATTGCAGATGTGCAGGTAATAGGTGTACCCGATGAAAAATATGGTGAAGCCGTGATGGCCTGGGTTAAACTGAAGCCCGGTATGGAGGTATCGGAAGCTGCGCTGCTGGCCTTTTGTAAAAACCAGGTAGCGCATTACAAAGTGCCCAAATACTGGAAGTTTGTAGAGGGCTTGCCCATTACCATTACCGGTAAAGTGCGTAAGGTGGAGATGCGCGAAATATCCATCAGGGAGCTTGGCCTTCAGGCCGCAGCAGGTATAAAAACTTCATAGTAAAACAGGTGTTTTAGCGTTGTTTAAGAAAGAATAAAATAACCCCGGCTATCAGTAAATATTTATCTCATTAATATGAAGCGTACTAATAAAAACTACGGTTGGCCATTTGTACTAATTGCCAAACGTACCTGCGCGCAATGCTGCCTGCTGCTAATGCTGATTTGTTTACAGTTATGCGCGGCAAATAAGGCCGTTGCACAAATACCTGCGGAGGTACACCGGGTACTTTTTTTAGGCAACAGTATTACTTATGCCGGGGGCTATGTTACTGATGTTGAGGCATGGTTTGTTACCCATTACCCCAACCGGCACATGGAGTTTATTAACGCAGGGCTGCCCAGCGAAACCGTGTCTGGCCTCTCGGAAGAGGGCCATGCAGGCGGAGCTTTTCCCCGGCCCGATTTACACGAAAGGCTGGCCCGTGTATTGGCACAAACAAAGCCCGACCTGGTATTTGCCTGTTACGGTATGAATGATGGCATATATCAGCCCTTTGATGAAGGCCGCTTCGACAGGTTTAAAGAGGGCATCAACTGGCTGCACGATACGGTTGTTAAAACAGGGGCAAAAATAATACACCTTACCCCGCCCATATTTGATCAGTTGAAAGGTGGCCACCCCGGCTATGCTGCCGTGCTGGATAAATACTCCGGTTGGCTGCTTAAACAACGCAAGCAACAAGGCTGGAAGGTGTGCGACCTGCATTACCCCATGAAAAAATACCTGGAAGCGCACCGTAAAGT
>CAZRDD010000786.1:0-2117 GCA_964598675.1 uncultured Parafilimonas sp. | reverse complement strand
CGGCTGCTGTGTATCCTTACGGCTGTGAATAGAACGAGTGGCGGCCTGTGCATAATATTCTCTCGTATTCTCGGCGGCAACCCACTGGGTGCTGTCGGGGTAATTGCCCGTGCTGTCGTAATGCCGCAGCCTCGGGGTAAAATGGCCACCTTCCTCGTAGCCGTGCATACCGCCAAAATAAATATTGTCCCCACCGGCAAAACTGCGGTTGTAACTCGCCTTATCGCTATGCCATTTACCGGTTTCATAAGTTGCATAGCCGTTCTCCCTCAACACCTCGGCAACGGTTTTGGTGCTGGTTGGTATAATGGCCCCATCCTGCGTTAAATGGTTGGCAAAGGTGCCTGTTAAAATCATTACCCTGCTTGGCATGCAAATAGCGCCCTGCCTGCCCCCCATTATATGCGCACGGGTAAAACTTGTGCCGTGTTTCAAAAGGCTATCCAGGTTGGGTGTACTAATCTGGTTATTGCCAAGGGCATGTATGGTGTTGTAGCGCTGGTCGTCGGAGAGTATGTACACAATATTCAATTTCTTTTGTGCAAACAGCCTGCCGGGCAGCCAACAGCAGGCTACACAAAAAAAGGCGATGCAGGTTGTTATTAGCCATCGTAACGGTTGTTTTATCATCATTGCTCCTAATAAATAATTGCTGTTGCTGTTATAAAATAATTGTTAGGCTGTAATGTTTAAAGGTTAGATACTCTACCATTTAAGCATACTAATACAGCAATGAAATTATAACCTTTTGTAATATAAGGCAACAAATATTTATGTAATGCAGTGAAGTGGCTTGCAGGTTTGCCAACAGGTAAAATCAATAAATGTTTTTCATTAATGCATAAACAATTTATTAGCTTTATTGCACCTCAGGTAAAGCAGCAAATGTTTACCCCTGCTTACTACGGCAACACAACCAAACTGTTTAACTTAAAACAAAGGAGTATATGAGCATTCAGGCAACAGATACCAGCAACCGCGAACTTATTGTTTCTGCAACATTACATGCGCCCGTTGCACAGGTGTGGCAGGTATGGACTGAACCCACCCATGTTGCCCAATGGTGGGGACCAAACGGGTTTACCAACACCATTACCCACATGAACGTTACCCCCGGTGGCGAATGGGCGTTGGTAATGCACGGGCCCGATGGCACCGATTATAAAAACCGTAGCTTGTTTTTGGAAGTAGTGCCTTTTAAAAAAATTGTTTACGACCATGTATCTGGCCCCCGCTTTGTTGCAACCATAAATTTTGAGGAGCAGGGCAGTAAAACACTGCTTAACTGGCACATGCTTTTTGAAACACCGGAACTGTATACACAGGTGGTTAAAACCTTTAAAGCGGATGAAGGATTAAAGCAAAATGTAGAAAAACTGCAGCAATACCTGCTGGGGCTTGCAGACAAACAAGCGTAACTTGTAAGGTATTTAATACCTATGCCCCAGGCGGCTGCATTATTTTAGCCGCCACTTGTTTACCACTTACCAAAGCAGCCTCCACCGTACCGGGGTGCGGGCCGTTGTACAGTGCCTCACCGGCAAAATACAGGGTGTTATCAACCGGGGTGTTTAATATTTCAAGCGCTTTTGTGGTTAAAGGGGTGGCGTAACTGTATGCCCCGTGGGAGAAAGGGCTGGCAACCCAGTTAAATACCCTGCCAGCAACCAATGCCGCCTGCAACTTGCTTTTGGCCATACCAAATGCCGATGCAAGTGCCTGCAACCCTTTTTGCAGCAACTCATCTTCCCCGGCCTCTTTATAAGCCTCTGCATTTGGCCCACCAAACCAGCCGGTAATAATGGGCGCATCATTGGGGGCTTGTGTCCACCAGGTGGGTATTAACGCATCACAAAAAAGAAAACCCATACCGGGCCTGTCTTCATTCCAAAAAGCTGTTTTAAACTCCAACGCAATTTTTATAACACCACCGTAACCAATATGCCCTGCTGCCTGTATACAATGGGGTATGGCTGGCACAAACTGCAGGCTGTTTGGCGCCTGGCTGCTTTGCAAAATACTTACCGGCACCGTAACAATTGCTTTTTGTGCATGGTACTGCCTGCCAGCGGCCGTTAAAACGGTTACGCTGTTGCTGGCCCAGTTAATTTGTCTAG
>CAZRDD010000785.1:0-2119 GCA_964598675.1 uncultured Parafilimonas sp. | reverse complement strand
GGGCATCTTTAAGCTGTACGGTTAGCCCGGCATCTGCGCGGGTAAAACCGGTAACGGCGGTTTTAAGTGTAAGAGTAATGCCTTTGCTGCGCAAATGTTGCTGGGCCAGTGCGGCAATGGTAAAATCTAACGGGGCCAGCACCTGGCTGCCCATTTCAACCACGGTAACCTGCATACCCAGGTGGTGCAGGTTTTCGGCCATTTCAAGGCCAATAAAACCAGCCCCTATAATAACGGCCCGGCCATTGGGTATGCCATGTACGTAGGCCTTAATTCTGTCAGTATCAGTAACATTGCGCAGGGTAAATATGCCCTCGCCGTCAATACCGGCCAACGGCGGCCGTACCGGCTGCGCACCAGGGGAGAGTACCAGCTTATCATAACTTTCTGCATAAACCTCGCCCGTAACTAAGTTTTTAACCATTACCTGCTTTTGTGCGGGGTTAATGGTTACTACCTCGCTAAGCACCCTTGCATCTATATTAAAACGGCTTTTAAAGCTTGCAGCAGTTTGTACAAAAAGCTTATCGCGGTCGGTAATAACATCGCCTATATAATAGGGCAGGCCGCAGTTGGCGTACGATATATGGGCCCCTTTTTCAAACAGTATTATTTCGGCCTGTTCATCCATTCTTCTTAAACGTGCGGCAGTGCTTGCGCCGCCTGCCACGCCACCAATTATCAGGTATTTCATTGCTAAACGTTGAGTATACTGCAAAGGACGCAACATACCAACGGTTTAACTGTGACAATAGTCACCAGTGCTGGTAACAACAGTTTGTATTGATGCACACACCGTTGTAAAGCACACCGGTTAACATAAGCTTTTTTATGGGGTGATAAAAAAAACGGCTGAAAAAGCCTTTGCATGATGGAAGCATGTGCTAAAACCAATGCCCTGAAAGAGATTGCCTGCAACAGTTGGTTGGATGCATGCGCCTTGCCGCGCCTTTATACCACCTCGCTTAGCTGTACTGTATTTGCCTGTACGTTTAACTGGTGGGGTACGCCATGTTTCAACGCGTAATTAATGTTGCTGTGCCCTACGGGAAAGCCGTAGCAAACGGGGTAGCCGAATTCCTTCACATTATCCTGTATGGCCTCGTACACATCCTGCCCAAAAGGTATAACGGTATCTTTCATCTCGGTAAAGCCGCCAATAACAAGCCCTGCCAGTTGTTGCAGCATACCGGCACGTTTTAGCTGTATAAACATGCGGTCTATGTTATAAATGTACTCGCCCACATCTTCTAAAAACAATATGCAGCCATTGGTATCAATGCACGATGGCGAGCCCACCAGGTGCGCCACCAGCGTAAGGTTACCACCCACGAGCGGCCCCTGTGCAATGCCGGTGCGGTTAAGCGGGTGTGTTTCTGTAGTGTACAGCATGGTTGCCCCGGCCAGCGCCCTGCGCAGGGATTGGATGAATACTCCACCGGCCTCCCCATCGTTAAAGGCACCAGCCATAGGCGAGTGCAGCGATGCTGTGTGCAGCACGTTGTGCAGGTGTGCATGCAGTACCGTAATATCGCTGTAACCAATCACCCATTTGGGGGCCTGGTTGAATGCCGTAAAATCAAGCCTGTCAATAATACGGCTAACGCCATACCCGCCACGCCCGCACAGGATGGCTTTTACAGATGCATCGTTCAACATGGCCTGCAGGTCGGCCAGGCGCTCCTCGTCCGTGCCGGAAAAATAATGGTGCTGGCTGCCCAGGGTGCGGCCCACCTTAACGGTATACCCCCATTGTTGCAGGGTGGTAATACAGGTTTGGGCTTTATCGTACGGCATAAAGCCCGCAGGGCAAACAATGCCAATGGTATCGCCGGGCTGTAATGATGGGGGGATGGTGATCATAATATTATAGTCCGCTAATAATCTGTTCAAGTTCCTTTGTAGTAATTACCTGGTTAAAATGCTGTTTGCGCAAGGCCCGTAATAGTTTTAAGTCGCCTGTCCATAAAATGCCCCCGGTGTGTATTACAACAGCAACAAAAAGGGTGTCTTTTATATCAACCTTTACAGCCAGTTCCATTGCCTGGTTAACTGTGTTATTGCTTAGTTCTTTTTCAGGCAGTATGGTAAAGCATGACAACAAAATTTCCAACCCGCC
>CAZRDD010000784.1:0-2129 GCA_964598675.1 uncultured Parafilimonas sp. | reverse complement strand
CAAATACAACAGGGTTCTGTAAGCAACTTTCCGTTACGATATAATTGCATTAACGAATCCTTTCTATATAGGCATTTGCAATGCTCTTTTTCAAGAGAGTCTTTATACTTAAGCTCCTTTTCTTTTACTTTCAAAAGCAATGCTCTATCTTGGCTCAACTTGCCTGCAATAACTTCAACAGAATCGGTAACATAAATACGCCATTTATTTTGTAAGTAGTCAACAAACTGTTGCATATGTTCCTTTTCATATGTTTCAATTTCATTAGCATCTGCGCCTGTTGACAAACCTGCAACACTATAAACCCAGTCTTCCAAAATAGTATTTAGCCCTGTAAAAAGCTTTTGCTGCTCTTCAATGGCTGCAAGGCTTTTATAATGCACAGCTTTTAGTATATCGCTGTTTTTACTACCAATGGTAAGGTGATAGCCAATTGACAGCTTAGAGGCATAGCTGCTGGTATCGCGTACGGTGGCAATGCTAAAAGCTGAGTTGTACAAAAGGCTTTTGATGCCATGGTTGTAATCACTCAATGTCCACTTACGGGAGGCCTGCTTCCAGGGGGCAAACTCCAGCGCAAAGTTTTTGGGTATAACACCCTGGCCACCACTGTAAAACGGCTGAAAGGAGGCAGCAAACTTTTGCACGTCCGATGGGCGCAGCAACCCGCTGGCATCGGTACCCAGCGCTTTGGCGGCAGGCATATCCGGCACGGCAAAATTGAGCAAAAATTTATCGGTAAGCATGGTGTCGGCCGTTTGTGCAACGGCTGTAATACACATAACAGACAGCAAGGTTGCAAATAGTAGTGTACGCATAGGTTATTTTTTTACCAGTTGTAGTTTACATATAAAATGATTTTTTTGGTCAGCACTAAAGGTTCCGTTAAAACTAGTAACGCCCAGGTTAACGGCTGTAGCTTTATCACTACCCTGTAATACATCGATGGTTATATTGTAGCCATTGTCCCCTTCCAGAATTGTTATAAAAAAATCAATCTGCACATAACGCCCATCATAGGCATCCAGCGCCTCGCCAGGGTTATAAACATTAACCAGCGGGTGCACAACCCTTGCATCATTACCATCGTTGTTACCGGCAATTACCGGCTCGGTAAGTATCTTAATGGGCGAAGGGCTGTTACTATTTTCCAGCAGGGTAATATTGTATGTTATGTTGTATAAGCCCCTCATTGTAACAGCCACCCATAACGGCTGCCCGGCAGCATCAAAATTTACTGTTTGCATGTTGATATGTTTTACCTGTTTTCGTTAATTTTTAGGCCCAAATAAGCGGCATTGCTAATACCTGCAAGGGTAAGTATGGTGCCATCAAGCTCGGGCAGTTTACAGGCCTGGTAAGCTGGCTGCAGCTTGTAGAAGTATACTACAATGGCCACCACCGTCCACACAACGTTTTGAAACCGGTGTATGCTTATGCCTTTGTCATCGCTTAATATATCGGCCCAAAAGCCCGCCGATGGTGCGTTTTGGTGGCGCGGCGTGGTGTTGCCGCTTGCGCCCTGCGTACTATCTATTACGCCCGATAGCGTGGTGGTGCCCGCACTAATGCCCAGCAGGGCAAGGGTGGTGGCAGAATCTGCAAGGTTAAAGCTGCACGCTGCTGTGCCATGTTTAAACAGGTAACTAAGGTACACGCTGGCAATAATGGTTGTCCATACAGCAAACTGTGTGCGGGCCAGGCTAAAGGGCCGGGGTATATCGGCAAATGCGGTGCTGCTGAACTTTGTGGTTTGCCTGGCATTAAACATAAAGGCGGCCGGGTTATCAATATCATCGCGCAGGATGTTTGAACCGAAAGCCAGCCAAAAAAAGGCCACTACAATGGCCAAAATACCCACAAAGGTGAGTATGTTGTAAAGTGTTTCGATGGTCATAAAAGGTTAATTTTACCCCTAAATTAGCATGGGCCCTGCCGCCTGTAAAGCGTGTTTTAACGGTATTGTAACGGGGATTTAGCGGAGTACCCAATTTGAAAATTTGAAAATGAGACAATTTGAAAATGAGTAACAGCCAATGAAATACAATGATGTGCTCAATTTGAAAATGAGGCAATTTGAAAATTTGAAAATGAGTAACAGCCAATGAAATACAATGAAAGCCAATGCA
>CAZRDD010000783.1:0-2133 GCA_964598675.1 uncultured Parafilimonas sp. | reverse complement strand
CTTTGTCGTTCTGTATGTTTTCTTTCTCGCAAGGGAAGGTTAATTATTGGCTTACAAGCCCCGGGCAGTCAATATTGTTTCAGCAGCAGCCCGCGCTTTTGGCTGCGGCAGGTGCGGGCACAGGGGATGTTATAAGCATCAACAGTTCACAAATCTATCAGACCATTGATGGGTTTGGCTTTACCCTTACCGGTGGCAGCGCACAGCATATTTACAATATGGATGCGCCAAAAAGGGCCGCACTGCTGCAGGAACTTTTTGCATGGGATGGTAAAAACATTGGTACCAGTTACGTGCGCATAAGCATCGGTGCGTCTGATTTGGATGACCATGTTTTTTCGTACGATGACCTCGCCTCCGGCGATTCGGATGTTAACCTCGCAAAGTTTAACCTGGGGCCGGATAAAAAATACCTTATACCGGTACTAAAGCAAATATTAGCAATCAATCCCCATATAAATATTCTTGGCTCACCGTGGTCGCCACCGGCCTGGATGAAAACAAACAACAGTACAGAGGGGGGGAGCCTGCTGCCAAAATACTATGATGTTTATGCAAACTACTTTGTAAAATACATAAAGGCCATGAAGGCTGCTGGCATTACCATAAATGCTATTACCATTCAAAACGAGCCGCTCAATCCTAAAAATAACCCCAGCATGGTAATGCAGCCCGATGAGCAAGCAAACTTTATTAAAAAAAGCATTGGGCCTGCCTTTAAAAAAGCAGGCATTACCACCCATATTGTTTTGTACGACCACAATGCCGACAGGCCCGACTACCCCGTTACCGTGCTGAACGATGCTGAAGCAAACAAATATATTGACGGCTCTGCTTTTCATTTATATGGCGGGGCAATAGAAGCGCTGTCGCAGGTGCATGAGGCATACCCTGCTAAAAACCTGTATTTTACTGAGCAATGGGTGGGTGCGCCAGGCAACCTGAAGGGCGATTTGGGTTGGCATGTTAAAAACGTAATTATTGGCTCCATGCGTAACTGGAGCCGCACCGCGCTTGAGTGGAACCTTGCTGCCAACAGCGCATTGGAGCCGCATACACCCGGCGGCTGCACCCAATGCCTTGGTGCGGTAACCATTGATGGCAATGCGGTAAAACGCAACCCTGCTTATTACATAATAGCCCATGCATCAAAATTTGTACGCCCCGGCTCGGTACGTATTGAATCTTCCGCAGTAAATGGTTTGGCCAATGTGGCCTTTAAAACGCCCGGTGGTAAAATTGTGCTGCTGGTAGAAAATGAGGGTGAGGCCGCCAGAACATTTGCCATTAATTACCAGGGCCATTATGCAACAGCAACGCTGGATGCTGGTGCGGTGGCAAGTTTTGTGTGGTAGGTATACTGGTTATTATTACCATTAAACCGGTACTCTTATTAATATTTAGTGTACAAAGTTTGTATGGCAGTGGGTATATTTGGGCGTTTTTTATTTTGCCCATGTTAAATTAGCGGGTTGTAACCCTTTTTATCCTTATGCGTAAAATACTTTTTTATATTGATGGCCTTAACCGCATCATCAGGCTTTTTATATCGCTTGTAGTGGCAACGGTTGTTTATTTTGCGTTTTACAGGCACCATTCATTCGCCATCACTTTCATGCTTTCGTGGATAGCCTTTGCAGCTACAACCTTATTCATCACCTGGAGCACCATACTTGTTTTTCACCCCAAGGAAATTTCGCATGTGGCCAACGAGCAGGATACCACCCGGCTGGTAATGTTCCTGTTTGTGGTGGCGGCTGCTTTTATAAGCCTTTTTGCCATTGTGTTATTGTTGCAGTCTGCCCCAACCCAAAAAGGCATCAGCAGGCACATCATTCTTAGTGGGGCATCGGTATTTTTTTCGTGGACGTTGATACACACCGTTTTTACCATCAGGTATGCACACCTTTTTTATACTTACCCCACAAGGGAGGAGCAGGCCGCCGGTGAGGATCATCATGGCGGGCTGGAGTTTCCCGGTACACCGCACCCCGATTTTTTAGACTTCGCCTATTTCTCGTTTGTGCTTGGCATGACCTTCCAGGTGGCCGATGTAAACATTACTGCACGCAACATGCGCAGGCTGGCACTGCTGCATGGCTTTTTAGCCTTTGTGTACAATACCATTATTGT
>CAZRDD010000782.1:0-2134 GCA_964598675.1 uncultured Parafilimonas sp. | reverse complement strand
TAACTATGGTGATTCTAATCATCTTAAATACAAAGCGTTTGACCTTGGAATAGATTATCAGGGTGCATCCGGCAACCAGCTTTACAGGTACTGCGGTACTTCGGAGTTAACTTTTGCACCGTTCAACTATCCTGAGTGGAAGATGAACCGCTGGCATGGCGAGGGTACATCTAACACTGTACCGCAGCTTAATAACAACCACAACATCAACAGCAAGGGCCTTTCAACCTTTGGTATTGAAAACGGCAGTTACTTAAGGCTGAGGAACATTGCTTTAGGGTATAAAATTAATACCAATGCCCTTGCCAAGGTGCATATAAAGAGCTTCAGGGTTTTTGTGAGCGCACAAAACTTTAAAACTTTTAAACACAACTACGGGTACACACCAGATTTTGGCGGCTCTCCAACCTCGTTTGGAATTGATAATGGCGATGGCCCCGTTCCTGTAATTTATACCGGTGGTATTAATGTGAACTTTTAATGTCAAAAAAAATTAGCTATGAACAAAATTAAGATATTGAAAGCGGGCCTGTTGGTTGCTATGCCCTTTTTGATGATGCTTTCGGGATGCAACAAATTTTTAGACAGGAAGCCTTTGGGGGCAACCCTTGACGATATACCGGGCGGCGGGCTGGAAGGCCAGGCCCTGGGTTTGTACTCCGACCTTAGAAACAACAACGCCAATGGTTTTAACACCATCCCCTGGCTGGCTTTTCACAGCTTTCGCGATGACGATGCCATAAAAGGCAGCAGCAGCGGCGATGGGTCGGACTGGGGCGCTATTTTCGATAACTTCAAGTACACCAAAAGCCACTGGAGCAACGACCAGTACTGGGCAGACCACTACGGCTTTTTGGGTGATATAAACAAGTTAATACAAATAGCCGACTCCTTAAAACAAACCGATGCACGCTCCATCATCAACGTGGGTGAGGCTAAGTTTTTTCGTGCGTATGTGTTTTTCGACCTGGTAAGAACTTACGGGCAGGTGCCTTTAATAAACTTCAGGTCGTACAGCTCTGCACAGTCTAATATCGCCAAATCATCCGAGGCGGATATTTACGCGCAAATTGATAAGGACTTAACCGATGCTGAACAGGCTTTGCCTTTATCATGGGCCGGTAAATACCCTGGCCGCTTAACCAGCGGTGCTGCAAAAACGCTGCATGCCAAAACACTGCTGTACAGGCAGCAATGGGCGGCTGCATTGTCGCTTTGCAAAAGCGTTATAGGTACCGGGCAGTATAACCTGCACAGCGATTATTTTGATATTTTCAGCGAAAATGGCGAAAACTGCGACGAGTCAATTTTTGAAATTCAAGCCACAGAAACAGCTGGCGACAATGGCGCTGGTGCTTTGTGGAACTACGCAGGCAGCCAGGGCACAAGGGGTTCTGGTGAATGGAATTTAGGCTGGGGCTGGAACGTGCCGGATACCACCCTGGCAAACCATGCCTACGAGGCTGGCGACCCAAGGCGCGCGGCTACTATTTTGTTCAGCGGCCAAAGCGATGGCGTATACGGGCAAATTTTACCTGCTTACGATGCAGGCGCTTTTCCACAGCCTTACTGGAACAAAAAGATTTATACCAACCCGGCCGTAAGGGCAAGCACCGGCGACCAAAGCGGTGCATGGGTAAACCACAGGATATTGAGGTATGCAGATGTAATACTAATGGCAGCAGAAGCGGCCAACGAACTTGGCGATACCACCAGTGCAAAAGCATGGGTAAACGCTATAAGAGGCAGGGCACGTGGCACCACTTCGGCTTTGCCGGATATTGCGGTAGCTGGCAGCATCACCAATATGCGTAAAATAATTCAACAGGAACGCCATGTTGAGTTTGCCATGGAAGGCGAGCGCTTTTTTGACCTGGTGCGCTGGAATATTGCCGACTCAGTACTTGGGCCACAGGGTTACAAAAGCATAAACAAATACTATCCTTTACCACAGGGGCAGGTTGATGCTTCGGGTGGTGTGCTGGTACAAAACCCTGATTATCCATAGCAGGTATATTAACTGCATAACCATTATAGTATGCAGTTTGCCGGGTTAGGTTTTGGTTTAACCCGGCAAACTAAAAAGGGCGCAGTTTTGCTGCTGCCCTTTTTAGTTTTTTTGCAGGTACACTTA
>CAZRDD010000781.1:0-2153 GCA_964598675.1 uncultured Parafilimonas sp. | reverse complement strand
CGCTGCATATAGCTTCGTTAGCCAGTGAAGGGGCCAGTGTTTCGCGATATGTTCTGGTACCGTTTTGTTCGCGGGGGTTTATAAGGTAATAGAAATTACCATATACATTAAAACGTTTTGACAGGCTATAGAAAGTGTTTGCTTCAACAGTAAAACCGGTACCACCATCGCCTAATTGTATTGACTGGTCAACAGGGCGAAGCACTTTTGTACCGCCAGGGCCAACATTATACCAGTAATCCTGTGCATTGTAATCGCCCGTGGCAAGTTTTATACCAAGGCCAAGCTGTACATTGTATTTACGGTGCTTTGCGGGGTCAAACATCCAGCGGTATACTGCAAAACGGGCATCACCTAACCCAAAGGTGTGCATGGTGTGCCTTTCTTTTTTAATATACACACCGTTTACCAAACCATGCTCGTACAAAGAGGAACGGGAGTTGGCCTGAATGGGTGCATCAATCAACAGCGACCAGCGGTTATTAAAAATACGCGTTAGTGATAGGTCTATAGTAGACTGATGATTAATTACATTAGAACCATCCGTTAAACGCGCAATATTTTCAGTGGTACCTGAATAATGTTTGTACGATTTAAAATAGCGCAGGCTTGAAGTAAAAATCCAGCCCTGCTGGCTTTCTTCATCGGGGTGGGCCAGCATGTATGACGAACCACTGCCACGCAGGGCTACGCAGCCCTGTGCTACAGCAAGATTGTTATAAGAAATAAACGCAAGTATAATCGCTGATAAAAATATTATTTTCTTCATAAAAGGTTGTTTTGGCACAAAGGGGTACAATACACCCCCTTACAGGATATATAAATGATTTAAAAGCCACTCCAGAAAAAGGAGTTGATGATTGAGGAAATTCCTTTCTTATTTCTTCATCTTCAAACGGGTTGCTACAAGGTCGCCCACTTCCCTGCCACATTTATTAGCAGCAAGGCATGAATAATGAAAATGAATCCCTCCGTAAAAACGAGCCCAGTTGTTTTCTTCTGCGGCTTGCCTGAAAGATTTGAAAGAGCGGCTGGCAATTCCAAATTCAAGTTCTGTAGTATCAGTATATGCAAAATTATCTCCAAATATATTGGTCAGTGCTTCGGCACAGGCTGCCGAGCCAGTTGAATGGCCACACGTATATTCGGGGAAAGAAGGAGTTTGCAAAATGGGGCGCCAGTTAGGGTCAACATATTTGTTGATAACCGTTTCTGGCCTTGCAGTATTATACTTATACTTTGCATGCCAGCACTCAATAAACGCATCAAACAAGGCTACTGATGTTTTTGCGTAAGCATATACAGTTGTGTTAAAGTCGGCCTTGGCCTGCTTTGAGGCTATACCAACAATACTCATCCAATGGCCGGGAGGCGAAAACTTTTTGGTACCAAACATTAAATGGCCAGATACATTGAGCTTAAAGGGGTTATCATCCCAAAAATTAGCAATGTGTTTTTGTTCTGGCGTTAAGCTGTCAACAGCATTTTTTACCAGCATTACCTGCTTGTAGTAATCACTATTCTTATCGGTAATATTAAACTTCAATGGTGGTGGTGGCCCATACTTATCCAGGCTGTCAATTACCAGGGTACGTATCATTTCCCAATGCGGTTCAGTAGCTGGCGAATAAGCTGGCGGGGTAGGTACCCAACGGGCAGGAGAATCAGGATAAACGGTGTATTCCGGCATGCCCCTGGTTTCCTTGTAGTGGTCCTTACGGCTCCAGGCCATAATGGCCGAACCAACAGTATCCGCAAATGATACAGAATTGTTGTACACATCTTCTGGCATACCGTGGTCTTTGGCTAGTTTCTTCAGGCTGTCAACATAGTTTTTTGTTTCACTATCGGAGAAAGTAACTGCAGAACCTAATTTCCAAAAAGCCAGCAAGCTTGCAAAGCCAAAATCTATTTTAACACCCTGCGGTGCTTTGGGTACACTTGTAAGCCCGTTTAGCTGACCAGCCAGTGAATTATAATGGGCTGTATCGCCTGCTGCCATCACCTCGTAACCTGCAATATTTGCATACATATAGTTACGTGTGGCCACTACAGGCGGAAAATTATTGCCCATTACCACACTGTTGAGTTCGTAAACCGATTTGCAATAAGTATCTGGATTGTCAAAGATTTTTGCGTAATCGTCCTGCCTG
>CAZRDD010000780.1:0-2161 GCA_964598675.1 uncultured Parafilimonas sp. | reverse complement strand
GATAACAATTGTAAAGTTTTCTCAAAATAATTTTGTGTCTTAAATGTTTTAATCATGCAAAAAGCAAAAAAAATTTATTGGGTAATTACAGTTATTGTAATTGCTTTGATTGTGCTTCCTTCCTATTTTGCACCGCGGGCATATTTAATCGAAGCCATACACAGGCTTGGCTTCCCTGCTTATTTCAATCTTGAATTAGACATCTGTAAAATTGTTGGTGCCGTAATTATCCTCATTCCTGCAATACCCATTATAATTAAAGAATGGGCTTATGTTGCTTTCGGAATATTACTGCTTTCTGCAAGCCTGGGCCATTGGCTTGCTGATGGTGCTGCAAAAGGTATTGCACCGCTTATACCGTTTGCAATACTATGTGTATCCTATTATTATTTTAGAAAACTAAACTACGCCAATAACACGCTTGCCGGTTAAAAAAGAAACGCAGAAAAAATGAAAATAGAAATCTGGAGCGATGTAATGTGCCCGTTTTGTTATATCGGTAAAAGAAACTTTGAAGCTGCCCTGGCGCAATTGCCTGGCAGGGAAGATATAGAGGTGGAATGGAAAAGTTACCAGCTTGACCCAACCATTCCTTACGTGCCGCAGCACCAGGAAAACATTTACCAGTTTGTGGCTGCACGCAAAGGGATTAGCTATGAGCAGTCAGTTAGCAGGCATAGGCACGTAGCAAGAATGGCTAATGATGCAGGGCTTGACTATCATTTTGATAAAATGCTCGTCACCAACTCGCTGAAAGCCCACCGCCTTATCCAGATGGCTAAAACAAAAGGATTAGGAGAGAAAGCAGAAGAGCGCCTGTTTTATGCATACTTCACAGAAGGCAGGAACCTTTCTGATGATGCAGTTTTAACAGAACTGGGAAATGATGCAGGCCTTACGGATGCTGATGTAAAAGAAGCGCTTACCAACCCTGTTTTTCAACACAAGGTAGAGGCAGACGGGGCAGAAGCATACAGGCTGGGGGCAAAAGGGGTTCCTTTTTTTGTAATAAATCGCAAGTATGCCATTGCTGGCGCCCAGCCTGGTACCGAAATACTCAAAGTGCTGCAAACTGCTTATGAGCAATGGAGGAAAGACAATTCCGGCCAGTTACAGTTTACGCAGGGTGCTACGTGTACACCCGGTAATGATTGCACACATTAACTAATCAATATAAAACACAGGAGGATAAATATGAAAAAAACAATAGCCATTATCGGTGCGGGCCCGGGTGTAGGATTTGCCGTTGCAGAAAAATTTGGAAAAGAGGGATATAATGTTGCGCTGCTTGCAAGAAACATGGAAAAACTAGGGATGCTGAAAGATGATTTACTGAAAAAAGGCATTCAGGCCGCGTCTTTTCAGGCCGATATATTAAACCATGAGCAATTAACCAGCTCGCTGCAGGAGGTTATCCATCATTACGGTGCTATCGACGTATTGGAATTCAGTCCAACCCCCACCTGGGAAAGCATGCGGACCGCGAGAAATATAGATGTAGCAAATGAGCAGCATCATTTAAGTTACCAGGTACTCGCCGCCGTAGCTGCTGTGCAGGCGGTATTGCCACAGATGCTTCAACGAAAAAGCGGTAGCATCTTATTTACTACGGCTTCCTCCGCCCAGAACCCAGTAAACAGAACCGCCAGCTTTGGTGTTGCCGCAGGCGCGTTATTAAATTATGCACGGCTGCTTAATATGGACCTTAAAGAAGACAACATATATGCGGGTATTGTGTCCATAGGCGCCCTGGTTGTAAGTGAAGGCAAACACAAAGGAGATTTTCCTGAGGGAATGCCAACGATAACAGCAGCAGCGGTGGCAGAAGCGCACTGGAAGCTGCATACACAGAGGGATGTTGCAGAAATTATCTTACCGTAAATTTCGCGACATGGTTTTTCAGCTGGCTTAAGTCTTCTTTAAGAAGAAAAAAAGCGTGTGCGCTCTTCTCAGCGTTAAGCTTTAGCGGCGCTGAGAAGTTTTTATAATAGCCGGTCTCTGACCGGAACATACCACCGCAGGCTGTGTGCCATATAGTTTTTATTTGTATTCAACTCTTTCCAGAGGCGGGCAGCAAAACGGTTGGTGTACGTGCGTTGTGGCGCAGAATACTATCACTAACTTTGGGCTGCATTTTTGATGGCCTGCGGCAGCAAGTGCC
>CAZRDD010000779.1:0-2163 GCA_964598675.1 uncultured Parafilimonas sp. | reverse complement strand
CCGAACTGGTACTGGCAGACAATAGTGTGTTTGGCGAAAAAGGCAAAGTGGGTATTGTGGAAGGCCAGTTTGATAAAGGTACCGGCGCTATAAGCTTCCGCGCTACGTTTAATAACCCCGGCGGCATATTGCGCACCGGTAACACGGGCAGGATACGTATACCCCGCCTGTACAACGATGCTTTGATGGTGCCGCAAAACGCCACCTTCGATATTCAGGACAAAGTGTTTGTTTTTGTACTTACCGACAGCAACAAGGTAGAAAGCAGGCCCATTGGCATAACCGGCAAAACAGCCAGTTACTACCTGGTAGATAAAGGCGTTAAGGCTGGCGAAAAAATTGTGTACTCAGGCCTTGGTAACCTTAAAGATGGTATGCCGATAGTGCCGCAGCCAATTTCAGCCGACAGCCTGTTAAAAGCATCGCCCTTTTAAGCAGCCCGCAGGCATGTAACCAAACAGCAGCAGTTTGTTGCTGGCACACGCCTGTTGTTGGATAACGGGTTTTAAAAACAGAATACTATGCGGACAGGCCTTACGCTGCCGTAATACTAAACAGATTAACCATGCTGAAAATATTTATACAAAGGCCGGTATTATCTACGGTCATATCCATACTATTAACCCTGCTCGGGGTGCTGTCGCTGGTATCGCTGCCGGTTACACAGTTTCCTGATATTGCCCCGCCAACGGTGCAGGTAACGGCGGTATACCCTGGTGCCAATGCCGAGGTGGTGGCGCGTGCAGTAGCAACGCCCATTGAAGAAGCCATCAACGGCGTGGAGAACATGACGTACATGACCTCCACCTCCAGCAACGATGGGTCAATGACATTGAGTGTATTTTTTAAACTGGGTACCAACCCCGACCTGGCAGCCGTAAACGTGCAAAACCGCGTATCAAAAGCAGTAAGCCAAATACCTGCCGAGGTGGTGCAGGCCGGTATATCCACCCAAAAGCAGCAGAACAGTATGATAATGGTGCCGCTGCTGTACAGTACAGACAGTGCGTACAATGAAACTTTTTTGCAGAACTACGTTAAAATAAACATTATACCCGAAATTCAGCGTGTACCCGGTGTGGGCCAGGCCAGTGTGTTTGGCGCCAAGGATTACTCCATGCGCGTATGGCTTAAGCCAGACAGGCTTGCGGCCAACAATATTTCGGCGCAGGATGTGCTGGATGCCATAAAACAGCAAAACCTTGAAGCTGCGCCAGGCCGTTTTGGCGAAGGCAGCACACAATCCTACGAGTACATTCTTAAATATAAAGGTAAGTTTAACCAGGGGCAGGATTATGAGAACATTATTTTAAAGGCCAATGCAGATGGCTCATCGCTTAAACTGAAGGATGTGGCCCGCGTGGAGTTTGGTTCTTTTACCTACAGCGCCAGCACTAAAGTTATGGGTAAACCGGGTACAGGCCTGGCCATCTTTCAAACAGCAGGCTCCAACGCCAACGATATATTGATAGCGGTGGATAAAGTATTGGAGAAGGCATCTTTGTCATTCCCCAAAGGCATCCATTATTTTAACATGTACAGTGCCAAGGAGTTTCTGGATGCGTCTATTGACCAGGTGAAGGAAACACTGATAGAAGCCTTTATACTGGTGTTTATTGTGGTGTTTATCTTCCTGCAGGATTTTCGTTCCACCCTTATCCCCGCGATAGCGGTGCCTGTGGCTATTGTTGGTACGTTCTTTTTTATGCAACTGGCTGGTTTTACCATCAACCTGCTTACCCTGTTTGCCTTAATACTGGCCATTGGTATTGTGGTGGACGATGCTATTGTGGTGGTGGAGGCGGTACACTCCAAAATGGAGCGCACCAATGCCCCGGCACGCCGTGCCACCATCGAATCAATGAGCGAAATATCGGGGGCCATCATTTCCATTACCCTTGTTATGGCGGCGGTGTTTGTGCCTGTAGGTTTTATGCAGGGCCCGGCAGGGGTATTTTACCGTCAGTTTGCGTTTACGCTGGCCGTTGCTATCCTCATTTCGGCACTTAATGCCTTAACGCTTAGCCCTGCTTTGTGTGCGCTGTTTCTTAAAAACCCGCACAATGGCGATGGGCACGACGTTAAAAAAGGTTTTGGCGGCCGCTTTTTCAATGCGTTTAATGCAGGCTTTAAAGCTACCACCAACAGGTATGTAAAAGGGCT
>CAZRDD010000778.1:0-2173 GCA_964598675.1 uncultured Parafilimonas sp. | reverse complement strand
CGCCGAACCATTGCTGAAACCGGGTTCTGCAAGGCCCCAATCTTTTGCCTTATTGCTAAAGGTTAAATCGCCATTGTTACTAAAGGCATAATTGGATACTGGATGAGAGGGGATTAAATCCACCAGGTTTTTAATCAACCCTTTTTCTTTGTTTAATATCCGCTGCCGCACCACCTCGGGGCTGGCTGTGTATTGTATATAATCTTGGTCAGTAATGTCTTTAAATATGCCATTGGCTACAAAAATATCTTTGTACCCATCGTTGTCAAGGTCGGTAATCAAGGCACCCCAGCTCCAGTCTGTGGCACATACCCCTGCATAACGGCCTATCTCGCTAAAGTATACCTGCTTTGCAGCATTATTACCTGCCTGTACCGGGCCTGTGTTCAACTGCAGTACATTGCGCACAAACTGTTTGTAATAACCATTGGCTACATCACTCTGGTACTTGTTCCAGTTTTCAAAACTCGTTTTTACTTTCACCCTTGCATTTTCTTCGGGCAACATATCGGTAACGTATATTTCAGGATAGCCATCGTTGTTTATATCCGCAATATCCGCCCCCATTGAGTTCATACTCAGCTCCCTTACATATTTTTCAAGGCTTTCTTCAAAGGTGCCGTTGTGCTGGTTAATATACAGGTAGTCTTTTTCAAAAAAATCATTTGATACATAAATATCCTGCCAACCATCTTTGTTTATATCGGCAATGGTAACACCAAGGCCAAAACCTATTTTACTGCTGTAGATGCCTGCCGCTTGTGTAACATCGGTAAAATGCCCGCCATCATTACGGTACAGCTTGTTACCGCCAAGCGTATCTGCTATCCTGCGCTGGTCTCTCACCAGGTCGTAATTACCCACAGAGCGAAAGGAGTTATTCAGCAGGTAACAGTCTAAATCACCATCATTATCATAATCAAAAAAAACAGCATGGGTTGATAAACCACGGTTATCAAGCCCATACTGTTTTGCTTCTTCAGTAAACGTTAAGTTACCCTTGTTTATAAAAAGTGCGTTACTCCTGTTTTTTCCTTTTATATCGCCCGATTTACAAACGTAAATATCCAGCAGGCCATCGCCGTTGACATCGGCCATTGTAACACCGGTGCTCCAAACACTGTCTGATGCTACACCCGCTTTATCTGTAATATCTTCAAACTGAAAGTTGCCTTTGTTAAGGTATAATTTGTTTGAGTGCTGGTTGCTGCACAAAAAAATATCAGGCAAACCATCATTGTTAATATCGCCAATGGCAACACCGCCACCATTAAAAAAATTGCGAAAAGTGTAAGGGTTAAACTCCTCGGTATAAGCAAGGTTATTCGAAAAATTTATACCTGTAGCAGAGGCTGGCATCTGTGTAAACAAAGTGTTGCCTGCGTTACCATTGCCTGTGTTACAGGCATACATAACAGCAATTATCAGCGGCAATAATACGTTGCAAATTCTAACACCTGTACCCATTACAACTACAATATACAATTAAACTTATATGCCTCTACCACTTACAAATAAAAACACAATATTTTGCCATATTTACCGGCTATAACATACTTATTAATGCTGAAATAACCGGGCTCAACAACATAAGTAATGCTGGCATAATAAGTGTTTCCTCTTCCTATCCCACTAAGGAAAACAGGCGAACGAATTCGCCTGCATTCCCTAGACAAGGATTGATTGGATAACTGCTCGCTTGTTATCTATGACTAAAACTGCTAATACTCTATTGGTAACCAGGGTTTTGTTTTAAGTTAGGATTCGCATTTATCTGCGTTGCAGGTATAGGGAAAATGTTAAGGTGGTTAATACCATTTGGCCCTAAGTTATCTGCCGCATCTGCATCGTGAAACTGGTATGCATTATTGTACGTACCAAAACGTATCATATCCTGGCGTTTCCATGCTTCGGCAAACATTTCCCTGCTGCGCTCAGCTAAAAATGTTTGTGCAGTTAAAGAAGCTAATGGCGATACACCACCATGCTGAACCCTTATCTGGTTAATGGTGGCAAGTGTAACGGGGTCGCTCCAGTTGCTGCCTTTTCTTGCAACAGCTTCGGCTTTGGTTAACAATATATCAGCATACCTGAAGATACAAAAATCGTTATCAAGGTTACTGTTCATGCCTTTGTAAAACTGCCATTTACCAATACGTGCACCAGACTGGCG
>CAZRDD010000777.1:0-2188 GCA_964598675.1 uncultured Parafilimonas sp. | reverse complement strand
CTTTAATGTTGGCTGTATCAATATTTGCATGGGTATGCACCTGACCAATACCGGTAGTGTTTATAAATATCTTATCGCCTTTGCCTCTCTCCACCACTTTGGTATCGCCCGTTACAACCTGCACACCGGCTGCTTCGCAGGCCTCTTTAATACTTACGAGTACCTCCCAAAACTCGGTCATCTTTAGGCCTTCCTCCAGTACAAAACCAAGCGACAAATATTTGGCAGCAGCGCCACACATGGCAAGGTCGTTAACAGTGCCGTTAACAGCAAGGTCGCCAATATTGCCCCCCTCAAAAAAAATGGGCGATACCACATACGTATCGGTACTCATGGCTACTTTGCCTGTAAGGTTAAATACCGCCCCATCGTGTTTTTTATCCAGCAGCTCATTACCCAGCAGCTTAAACACACCACTTTCCAGCAACTGGCTGGTAAGCGTGCCACCGCTGCCATGCCCCAGGTTAATGGTATCAAAATCAAGTTTGGGTATAGGACAAGATAAGTTCATGCATAAATAATTTAATCTGAAAAACAATTTACCAACACCATTGCAACTGCTCTGCTGCTAATGGTTTATTGCTCCGCCAAAGCCGCTGCCATATTAAAATGATAGTACGCGGCACAAGCCCCCTCGCTGCTAACCATAGGCGCGCCCAGTGGCTTAACGGGTGTACACCTTGTGCCAAAATTGGGGCACTGGTAGGGCTTTATTTTGCCCTTCATTACATCGCCGCTGCGGCAGGTTGCATCTTCATGCGCTTCTTCAATATCAATATTAAATTTTTTGTTGGCATCGTACTGGCTGTAGGCGGCTTTAACACCATAGCCACTAAAAGGTATGTTGCCAATGCCACGCCACTCGCGGTTGGTTACCTCAAATACGGTATCAATAACTGTAATGGCACTTTTATTGCCTTCTGGCTCAACCACCCGGCTGTACTGGTTTTCAAGCTTGTATTCACCTGCCTCCAGTTGTTTAACGGTCATTAAAATACCTTCCAGCAAATCAACGGGTTCAAACCCGGTAACCACCATGGGTATTTTGTACTTTTCCACCAACGGGTAATATTCGCTCATACCCATAATGGCACAAACATGCCCTGCCGCCAAAAAAGCATTTACCACACACTCCTCATCATTCATAATGGCCTCCATTGCGGGCGGCACCAGTACGTGCGATGTTAGTATGCTGTAATTTTTAACTCCTTCGCGTTGTGCATGTATAACCGATAGCGCATTGGCCGGTGCCGTTGTTTCAAAACCAACGGCAAAAAACACCACTTCGCGGCCGGGGTCTTCTTTGGCTATTTTAACAGCTTCCAGTGGCGAGTAGAAAATACGCACATCGCCGCCTTTAGCCTTAGCTTCAAGCAGGCTCATACCCGTACCCGGCACCCGTATCATATCGCCATAAGAACATAAAATAACCCCATGCTCCATTGCAAGGTTTACTGCTTTATCAATCAAACCAACCGGCGTAACACACACCGGGCAGCCGGGGCCGTGAATCATCTGAATATTGGGTGGCAGCATGTTTAGTATGCCATTCTTTACCAGCGAATGTGTTTGACCGCCGCACACTTCCATGATGTTCCAGTTGCCTTTAACAGCATGCTTAATTTCTTTCAGGAGTGCATCCACTATTTCGGGCGAACGAAACTCCGATATATACTTCATAACCTGTAATTATTATCAATACAAAATAATTTGGTACCAAACTGCAGGTACATGTATGCAGCTATGTTGCGTCGCACACTTGTACTGTAGATTCATCATTCGGCTTTAAAGCCCTACACCGAAGTGTCGTACAACTCATCAAGCTCTCCTGCTTCGCGCAAATAACTAAACACCTTATTGGCTTCCTCTTCATTTACTTTGCTTATAGCAACCCCAACATGCACCAGTACATAATCGCCCACATCGGCTGTTGGCACCATCTCCAGCGAGGCTTCTTTAATAATGCCGCCAAACGACACTTTAGCCATTTTTACCACGCCACCATACAGGTGTTCTATGGATTTAATTTTACCAGGAATTGCTAAGCACATAGTTTTATTTTTTATCCTGCATTTACATTCAGCACTGCAGTAGGATGACTAACATTTTATTATAGCTTTTACACAGCACTCACTACCGTAGCCTGCCGCCTGTAACCCTTTGCTGTTGTGCCCGGCAGGCTGTTTAC
>CAZRDD010000776.1:0-2190 GCA_964598675.1 uncultured Parafilimonas sp. | reverse complement strand
TTTAAGTTTTATACCGCAGGCATCTAACTTAAACCTTACTGCCATAGGTATGCAGCGCACATTGTCTTCAATAAAATCTTCTTCAAACTCAAAAAACTGCACATTGCCAGCATCCCAAACAGCTTCGGTTTCGCAGGTTTCCATCATCAAATTGCTACTATGCATGTTGTTATTTTTTTATATTTATGCAACCACTTTTAACAGTTGTTTATCTGCCGCATCCCCCTGCTCATTCAACTCTTTATCAAGAATAGCCTTTACCTCTGGCCTGCAACTGCCGCAGCCCAGGCCAGCGCCTGTAGCCTGGCATAGTGTTTTAAAATCTGTGCAGCCCTCTTTTATTTTGTTAATGATGTTGCCTTCGCCAATGGTGCCGCAGGCGCATACAAGCCTGCCTGTAACCGGCTCCGCTTTTTTATTGCTGCGTAACAGCTCAAGCCTTTTTTCAGAAAGTTCTATTTTGTTTTGGATTAAGTTTTTAAATTCTAAAAACTCTGTTTTATCACCCATTAAAATAGCGCCAACAAGTTTATCGTTATGAATAATACATTTTTTATAATACCTTTTTGCTTTATCAATAAACACCACCTCTTCGTACGATGTATCGTTGGGCGGGGCTTCGGCCATGCCCAGCGAGCAAAGATTGGTGCCATTCATTTTTCAAATATTCATCATCAGCGAGCCCTTGTAATAATGCGCGCTGTACCCGTTTAAATGGCTTGCAGCAACAGCGGCCTGTTCTTCCGCCGCAGAGGTTATACCGTACAGCATACCCTTAAACTCTGCTATTTCGCCAATGGCATACACATTGGCATCGCTTGTGCGCATATAATCATCTACAATAACCCCACGCTTGCATGCAAGGCCGCATTGTTTGGCAATTTCGGTATTGGGCGTAGTGCCTGCGGCAATTACAACAGCCTGGCAAGGTATTTCGCGGCCGCTTTTTAACCGTACGCCGCTCACTGTTTTATTGCCAATAAACCGTTCAATTTCATCGTTAAACAATACATCAATGCCTTTATTGGTTAACTCCGCGTATAACAGTGCGCTGCCAAGCGCATCCAGTTGCCTGTCCATTAATTTTGAACTGCGCTGTATAAGCGTAACATCAATCCCTGTTTCTTTTAACGAGCCTGCCATTTCAATACCAAGCAGCCCACCGCCTATTACCAGTACTTTGCCCTTGCTTACATGTATATGCTTTTTAAAACCATCCGCATCGCAACGGTTGCGCATGGAAAAAATGCCTTTCATTTCGGGGGCATCTTTCAGCATGGCTGCCCGGCTGCCTGTTGCAAGTACCAGTACATCGTACGTGTGTATTTTTCCGGCATCGTCGGTAACTGTTTTATCAGCCCTGTTTATGCTGTGTATACTTACGCCCTTGTGCAGGGTAATATTAAAAAGTTGTTCTTCGCTGCTGGTCATTTTTATAAGCTGCTGCCATTGCTGTGCGCCGCTTATATAATCGGGCAGCATTACCCTGTTGTAAAATGGAAAGTTTTCTTTGCTAAAAATTTCAATATCATCATCAGTGTTAAGTGCACGGTAACTTTTTACAAAGCCGAATGCCCCGGCACCAGCACCCACCACAATAATTTTTTGCTTTGCTTTTTTATATTTTTTTATTTGTACGGCGGAGAATTTAAAGTCAGGCTCTTTTGATACAGGGTCAACAATATTATTGGTAAGGTTGTTGGCGCGGGCAGCATCATTGTTCAATATTTTACCCCAGTGCATCGGCAAAAAAACAACTCCTCTTTTTATATCATCTGTAAGGCTGGCCTTAACACGTACATTACCACGGTTGTTAAATATTTCTACCAGGTCGTTTTCTGCAATGTTTCTTATAGCAGCATCGTCGGGGTGTATCTCAATAAACGGCTGTGCTATATGCTGGTTAAGCTTGTTTACTTTGCCGCTGCGGCTCATGGTATGCCATTGGTCGCGTATGCGCCCGGTGGTTAGCACCAGTGGCAGTTGCTTACTCAGCGGCTCAGACTGGTTAATGTCATCACTGGCATGTATCACTGCTTTTTGCGAAGGCGTATAAAACTTTTTATCGCTGAACAGCCGTGGTGTACCCAGGCCTTCTTCCGTTTTTGTGTAAGGCCATTGTACCGATCGTTTTTGTTTTAACACCTCGTAGCTAAGGCCGCTTATATCAATGCGGGTACCTGCTGTTAA
>CAZRDD010000775.1:0-2196 GCA_964598675.1 uncultured Parafilimonas sp. | reverse complement strand
GGTTTTGGCAGCTACAACCTTATGGATGATGCCAATGTGCCTTCGCTGCTTTCGCTGCCGTACCTTACCACCGTTGCGGGCAACGATAACGGCTTTTTACAGCGGCACAACAACAAAACAGTGTATGCCAATACTCGCAAGCTTGTACTTTCTGCCGAAAACCCCTTCTTTTTCAGCGGCAGCGCTGCCGAAGGTATTGGCGGCCCACATGCGGGCATTGATATGATATGGCCTTTAAGTATTATTATGCGGGGCATTACCAGCACCGATGATACAGAAATAAAACTCTGCTTAGATATGCTGCAAAAATGCCATGCCGGTACCGGGTTTATGCACGAATCGTTTAACAAAAACGATGCCTCTAACTTTACGCGCAAATGGTTTGCCTGGGCCAATACCATTTTTGGGGAATTTATATGGAAGGTGTACCGCGAGCGGCCACAACTGTTAAACTAAGTTGCGCAGGTTTAATTTGCAACAAAAGAGCATCTAATTTTTT
Organism: uncultured Parafilimonas sp.; assembly: GCA_964598675.1. GTDB lineage: Bacteria > Bacteroidota > Bacteroidia > Chitinophagales > Chitinophagaceae > JABDFW01. Next base: position 1,697 of record CAZRDD010000775.1, on the reverse strand, counting down.
TATGTTGTTTTTTGTGTTAAAATTTGTTTTACTAACCCCCATTTAAAAGGGCAGCAGCTATATGAACAAAATAATATTATTAAGCGCATTTATTTTAATGCTTGTTATGGCATCGTTTGTAAGAGATAAAAAGAAAAAAGTTATTTTTTTTGGGGACTCCATCACCCAGGCGGGCGTGGAACCTAAAGGGTATATTACCGTTATGCAGGGTATGCTTGCAAAACAAAACATTACCAATTACGAGCTTGCAGGCGCCGGTATTGGCGGCAACAAAATTTACGACCTGTATTTGCGGATGGACAGCGATGTTATTGCAAAATCGCCCGACATAGTGGTGGTGTATGTTGGCGTTAACGATGTTTGGCACAAAAGGAGTTTTGGTACCGGCACCGATGCTGATAAATTTGAAAAATTTTACCACGCCCTCATACATAAGCTTGAGCTGAACAATGCTAAAGTAGTGGTGGTTACCCCCGCTGCCATTGGCGAAAAAACCGACTTTAGCAACGAGCAGGATGGCGACCTGAACAAATACTGCAACATTATCCGCAAAATTGCAGCTGATGAAAAAGTGCCTTTGGTTGACCTGCGTAAATTTTTACTGGATTACAACTTAGCCAATAACCACAACAACGCGGATAAGGGCATTTTAACTGCCGATGGTGTACACCTTAACGACAAAGGCAACCAACTTGTTGCAGAGCAAATGTGGAATGTTATTAAGGAGGTGCAGTAGCAAAGGCTTATTGCAGCCATACATACAACTATATTTATTTTTGAATACAAAACCCCGGCCGGTTACAATCCTGGCCGGGGTTTTATGTTTTGTATGCATATTAAAACATTTACCTAATCCCCCCTGCAACTTACATCCATTAAATAAACCACGGGGTTGTGCTTTTATATAACTTTCAACACCCAGGTTAACGTTTATCCTCTGCTTCTTTGGAAGCATCATTTGTTTGGGCCACTATCTCCTGAATCTTTCTGTCCAGTTTACTGGCCGCAGCTTCCATCAATGCCAGGTACTCCTGTAAGCGCCCCTCATCCTCGCAGGCAAGGGCCATCAAACCAATTACCGCAGCAGCAGGCTCTCTTAGCTCTGTTGCTTGCTTTTTAGCAATAGCCAGTAACGACTGGTTTTTAGCATGTATCTTTTCTTCTTTTAATTTACGGCTGGTGATGTTTTCGGCGTTAAATGATACACCTGCTATGTGGCCATCATCACCCTTTACCGGCAAAAAACTATTTTGCCACCAAACACGGCCCAGCATGTTATAGTCAAGCATGTTCTCCTCTGTAACGGTTTTGCCACTTAAGGCTGCCTCAAAATTGCTGTTAAAACGGGGTACATACGCAGGCTTTAGGTAACTGGTTATATTGCTGCCAATTTTTATACCTGTGCTGTACTCCTTACCTATAAATTGTGCGGCTGCCTTATTAAAATATAAAATACTTTTTTGGGCATTTAACAGTATATGTATTTTATCGCTGCTTTCAAAAAAAGCATTCAGTTTTATTTGCTGGCTTTCCGATGCCCTCTTCTCGCTTTTGTAGTAATTGCGCAGTTGCAACAGTGTTATGTACATTAAAAGTATTGCAGCTACTGAACACATAAAAATATCCAGGGTGCGTGTTAACGGTGTGGCGTAACTGTGTACCACTGCCAGCGGCCAGTAAAGCTCAAGCAACAACAG
>CAZRDD010000774.1:0-2211 GCA_964598675.1 uncultured Parafilimonas sp. | reverse complement strand
GTCTTTCTTTGCTACATAATCACCTTGCTTAAAGGGTATTTCCCTCTCAATAATATATGGTTTTGTGCGTTTGTTGCCCGTAATGGCGATGTCTGCAATAAGTAACAGGGGAGATTTAACTGATGTATCGAATGCATTTTTATGCCGCAGTACAGAAAGAGAGGTATCTATCTGGGCTGAAGAACACAGGCACATAGCGCAAAAAAAACACAGCAATATATGCCGGTAAAAAAAACTCATTCCCAATTACAGTTGGCTGGTGAGTGGTAAAAATAGGCTTTTGTAGTGTTAACTGGCCTTGTAGCCCAAATTTTTAACAAACACAAAGCCCCGCAAATATTATGTTATAATGGCAGCAAATACTTTGCCATTGATTTTAAAAAGCTGTGTTGTAACCGTTTATATACTGGCAGGCCGGTAAATATCAAAACAAAGGCTTCTTTTTTTGCCGGTAAATATTTTGCATTGTACTTTTAGCCATGCCTTTACCCAATACTTACCAGCTTAAAAAATACCCTTTTATAAGGTTACTGGTGTGTTTAATTGCTGGCATTGTGTTACAGTTCTATATTTCCCTGCCGTGGTATGTGCTCACCAGCGTGTTTATATTGCTCCTGGTACTTATAATAACATTCAGGTTTATGCCCGCCGCTGTAAAGTTTACGGCTGCTTGGTTGCGGGGGATATTTATTTTATTGCTAGTTGCAGCTATAGGTGCATTAATAACCTATGCAAAAGATATACGCCATAACCCCCGCCTGGCCCCCAATTTCTATCAACCTGGCCAAAATGTATTGGTTACGGTAGCCGAACCCCCGGTTGAAAAACCAAAGTCGTGGAAGGCAGAAGCAGAAATAACAGCCATACAGGTTGGCCAGGAATGGAAAAAAGCAGATGGTAAAGTGCTTTTGTATTTTTACAAAGGCAAAAAGCGGATGCCTGTTACTTATGGTACGCAGTTAATACTTGGCAAGCCATTGCAAAATATAAAAAACAGCGGCAACCCCGGCGGGTTTGATTACGAAAGATATTGCAGGCTGCAAAATATTTGTTACCAGGTGTTTATTTACCCGGGTGAGTATAAGCTTGTTGCGGGCAACAATGGCAGTGCTTTTAAGCAAATGTTGTTTAACACACGCAATAATACTATTGCGGCCCTGCGCAAATACATACCCGGCGAACAGGAGCAGGGCGTTGCCGAAGCCTTGCTTCTAGGCTACCGTGCCGACCTTGACAGCGACCTTGTACAGGCTTATACTAATACGGGCGTTATACATATTGTAGCCATCAGTGGCCTGCACCTGGCCATGATATATGCTTTATTGGCAGGTATTTGGGGGCTTTTGCCCGTAAGGCGGTTTACGCGTATTGCCAAACCGCTGACCATTTTTATTGTATTGTGGGCTTTTACGTTGCTGGCAGGCGGGGTACCCTCCATTGCCAGGGCGGCTGTAATGTTCTCCTTCCTGGTACTGGGCGAGGCATTGGGCAAACGTACAAATACCTACAATAACTTAGCGGCCTCCGCCTTTGTACTGCTGGCGTACAACCCCTTTTATTTATGGGATGCGGGTTTTATGCTTTCCTACGCAGCAGTTATAAGCATCATTGCTTTTTACCGCCCGGTGTACAACTGGTTTTATATCAAAAACAAATTGCTTGATAAGCTTTGGGCCGCCACCGCCGTAACTATTTCAGCGCAAATATTAACCTTCCCTATCATCCTTTTTTATTTCCATCAGTTTGCAAACTTTTTCCTGTTAGCCAATTTTATAGCCGTGCCGCTTTCGGGCATCATCCTTTATGGCGAGCTTGCTTTACTGCTTTTAGTGTTTATACCGCCACTGGCCCACTATATTGGCATTGCAACCGGTTTTATGATTAAATGCCTGGATGGTTTTATACAATACGTTAACCATTTGCCCTTTGCTGTTTGGGCAAATATTTATGCCGATGTGCCGCAAACACTGCTGCTGTACGCCTGCATTATTGCAGCAGCCACCTGGTTGGTGCTGCGGGTTGCCCGTGCCTTAACTGTGGCCCTGGTATTTTTGGTGGCCCTGGTAATATACTCATCGTTAAGCATACTGGCTGCAAGTAAAAGCCAGAAAATGATTGTGTATAACGTGCCCAAACAAACGGCTATTGATATTATACAGGGCGTTGCCTACCGCTTTAGTGGCGACAGCGCCGGTTGGCAGGAGGTCGCTT
>CAZRDD010000773.1:0-2214 GCA_964598675.1 uncultured Parafilimonas sp. | reverse complement strand
CTGCAAATATTGCAGGAATGAAATAATTTTGCACCATGAACCAATGGTTTTATAACAGCAGCACCAGGCCTTTTGAGGAAGATGATACCGATGTGCTTATTGGCAACGCAATGAGTTACAGCCTTATTGTGTGGAACGATGAGGTGAATACGTTTGAATGGGTAATTGAGACGCTGATTGATGTTTGCGGCCATACCGAAGAGCAGGCCGAACAATGTGCCATGCTGATACACACAAAAGGCAAATATGCCGTAAAACATGGCGATTACGACACCCTTAAGCCCATGTGCAACACCATTACCGACCGGGGCATAAATGCCACCTTAAACGAGAACGCTTAGCCGCACCGTGCCTGCTGATGGCATATTTTTTACATAAAACATTACATTAAACAGGTGCTTTACGCTGTAAACCAGCCGTTTAATGCAGCAACTTTTACATGCCTTTACACATTTTAGACAATAACATTTGGTTTCCGCCGGTGGAAGATGCCCTGGAAGACGGGCTGCTGGCCATGGGTGGCGACCTTAGTACGGAAAGGCTTTTACAAGCCTACCCAAAAGGCATTTTCCCCTGGTTTGATGGCGATGTGCCATTATGGTGGTGCCCCAACCCCCGGTTTGTTTTATTGCCTGATGAACTGCGTGTAAGCAAAAGCATGAAGCAACTGCTAAAGAAAAACGCGTTTACCTTTACCATTAACACTGCTTTTGAGCAGGTTATACACCACTGCAAAACCAAAGGCCGCAAGGGGCAGGATGGCACCTGGATTACTGATGAAGTTGAAAAAGCCTATACACAACTGCACCAGCTTGGGCATGCCCACAGTGCGGAGGTTTGGCTTAACGGCCAGCTTGCAGGTGGCCTGTATGGCATTAAAATGGGCAAGGTTTTTTTTGGCGAAAGCATGTTTAGCCACGTAAGCAATGCCAGCAAATATGCTTTTATACGCTTTGTACAAATACTTAAAGAAGAAGGTATTGAACTGATTGATTGCCAGGTTTATACCGAACACTTAGAAAGCCTTGGCGCTGTTATGATTGAACGCAGCCAGTTTACCCAACTGCTTAACGCGCTTATTTAAACACCCGCCTGTTTGTCTATCACTTTTATGCTTCCATCTGCCGTGGCAATTATGGCCTTGCTGGCTGTATTGTAAAACAGCGATGTTTCCACCACACCGGGTATAGCTTTAAAAACAGGGTTTATTTGTGCAATACCGGGCCAGGTGGTAAACCATACATCAAACAGGTAATTGCCATTTTCGGTAACCACGGCCCCATCCTTTTTATCGCCCTGGCGCAATACTGTTCTGGTGCCGGCAAAAGCAGCCTCCACCGCTGCCGGTACAAAGGTTAAAGCCTGCGGCAATACCTCCAGCACCACCGGGTACTTGTTTTGCAGGGCTTCGGCATATTTACCCTCATCACCCACCAAAACAAATTGCTTGGCCATAGTGGCCAATAATTTTTCCTGGGTGTGTATGCCGCCACCGCTCTTTAAGGCATTAAGGTTTTTATCAAACTGGTCGCAACCATCAAAATAAATATCCAGGCTTTGCAGATCGGCAGTGTTAAGTACCGTAAAACCATTTTGCACCAGCAACCTTCGGGTGGTGAAGGATGAAGTAGCCACCTGCACCTGTAACCCGTTTTGCACGGCCTCCTTCAACAAATTAACAATATGGGCCATGGTACTGCCCGCACCAATACCCACCGTACTGTTGTTTTGTATTAGTGTTACCGCTTTTTGCGCGGCCAATTGTTTTAGGTCCATAATATTGGTTACCATTTAAGATTGATAATATTAATGACGATCCGTAATTTGGTTTGCAGCAGGTGTAATTCCCCTATTACGGGGCGGTGTAGCTTTCACCACATACATTCAGTAGCTAACATAGTTAAACATAGAATGACATTTGAAAAACACGAATATATATGTTGAGCTCTTTATATAACCCTATGTGTTTCTTATGTTTTCTATTGTTGCTATGTGGTTAAAAAATCCTACACCAAATAACGGATAGTTATTAAAAATATTTAAAACTGGTCAGCCAAAGCTGTTATGCTGGTATACTCGTACACATGGTTACCCGGCACGGCCTGCCTGGCGGCAACCACCATTGCTTTTGCCACTGTTTGCGCCTCCACAGGTTTATATTTGGCCAACCTGCCGCGCAGTAAAAATGAGAGAGTTTTTGCCACGGGCTGCATA
>CAZRDD010000772.1:0-2223 GCA_964598675.1 uncultured Parafilimonas sp. | reverse complement strand
ATTGGTTGATTTGTATAACAATACCAATGGCAGTGGATGGTTAAAGCATGATAACTGGCTTACTACAAAACCTGTTTCAAGTTGGTTTGGTATAACTGTATACGTAACCGGACGAGTAACACAAATTATTCTGCCCCAAAATAAGTTAAAAGGCAGTTTACCTGCAAGCCTGGGCAATTTAACCTTTCTTGCCGTGCTGGATGTGCAATACAATCATTTAACAGGAACAATGCCACAAGGGCTTAATTTTCCTTCTCACTCCGATTTAACTGAGCTGAGAATTGACCACAATTATTACACTTTTGATGTACTTACCAGCCTCTATAACATCAGGGCAGGTTATAACAGGATTGTTGCCCCGCAGGATACAATGTTACACCTGCCAGTTAACGCAACTAAGCTTACCATTTCCACAAGGGGCATACCTGCAGGTTTTGTTTGTAAATGGTACAATAACAGCACACTTGTTGCAAGCATAAAAGGAGACTCCACTTACACCCCTCAAACCGCAGGAAGGTACTCTGCCCAAATTGCTGAATACGACTGGGGAGGAGTAATACTTAACACTGATACTGCAAACATTTATGTACAGGCTACCAAAACCGATTCGCTTGCACTTGTTGACCTTTACAACAGCACTAACGGGGCAAACTGGAACAACAAAACCAACTGGCTTACAAAACAACCAATATGCAATTGGAATGGCATAACTGAGGATAAAAGTGGAAAGGTTACTGCAATAACCTTTTACAGCAATTCCCTGTCAGGCAACTTGCCAGCATCCCTTGGCAACCTTACTTCTTTAATAACACTTAATCTTGCCGCCAACGGACTAACAGGTAGCATTCCTTCCTCTTTTGGCAACCTTACAAAACTTCAAACATTAGGTTTGGAGTTTAACAGTAACCTTGGGGGTACCCTGCCCTCATCGTTAGGCAATTTAACCAGCCTGCAAACGCTTTTATTACAACAGGATCAATTTACAGGCAGCTTACCAGCTACCTTAGGCAACATGGCCAATTTGCAGTACATAGATGGCAGCAACAACAAATTTACCGGTGGCATACCTGCTACATTTGGCAACCTTAGTAATCTTAAATACCTGTGGCTGTTCAACAATCAGTTAAGCGATACCCTGCCTGCTTCATTAGGCAACCTTACGCAACTGGAAAACCTGCAGCTGCAGACGAACAGTATTACTGGTAATCTGCCTTCCTCTTTCAGCAAACTTACCAAACTGAAGGTGTTGAATGTATTTACAAATAAATTTACAGGTAACATTCCCTCTTTTTTAGGTACACTCACCAACCTTACAACCTTAAACATTGGCGGCGGTTTTAAAATTTCGGGCACAATACCTTCGTCGCTGGGCAATTTGGTTAACCTCACAAATTTAATAATCGGCTATACAGCTGTAACAGGTTCCATTCCTGCATCTTTTGTAAACCTTACCAAACTTAATGTTTTAGTGCTCTCTAAAAACCACCTTAACAGTGGCACAATACCTAATAACCTTGCAGATGGTATTGGCAGTAATTTTTATATTGACCATAACTATTTTACATTTAACACCCTTGAAAATTACTTTGCGCAAACACATTACAATTCCTCGCAAGTTGAACAGGATACCATTTTAAACCTGCATCTGTACCGAACAAAATTATCAGTAAACGCTGGCGGCACATTAAGCAATAACACTTACAAATGGTTTAATGGCAGCCAGCTTGTAAAAACAGTAACCGGCGACTCAACTTTTGCCCCTTTAACACCAGGCGATTACAGGGTTGATATTACAAACAGCCTGGTATCCAACTGGATTTTACACAGCGTAACATATACTATAAACCAGCTGCCCCAAAATACTACAGACTCATTGGCTTTAATTGCTTTATACACCAATGCAAATGGAGCAAATTGGTTAAATAAAACAAACTGGTTTTCATTAAACCCGCTAAATACCTGGTATGGCATTACTACCGACAGCCTGGGCAGGGTAACCGGCATTAACCTTGCAGGCAATAACCTTAAAGGTGCCATACCCGCAGCAGATACTAATTTTACAAACCTTAAAGCACTAAACCTTGCTAACAACTATCTAACATTTACTGGCACAAATACTATAACCAAAAAATACCCGTTTGCTATTATCAGCCCACAAAAAAACATCCACATTATAGTAACCCAAAACAAACTTGCAGTTTCGGCAGGCGGAGATGTAACCCT
>CAZRDD010000771.1:0-2227 GCA_964598675.1 uncultured Parafilimonas sp. | reverse complement strand
GTCGGAAGCCCTTGGCGGACCATACAATGTTATTGGCTGGCGATGTGTACTTAAAGTAGGCATAGTATCGTGGTTCTACTTTTAATGCATGCTGGTAAAAGGTGCCGTTAAAGGATACAGCAGGGTATTTTACCATGGTAACACCCGGCACGTTTTTTTCAATAGCAGTGGCCAGTTGAAGCGGGTCAACTTCAAGGGTTCGGTAAGTCATTTCAGTATCTGGTATAATTCCATGTTGCAACATTGGCCCATCGTATATTTGTTCAATCGTTTGGCCTTTGCTAAGCAACTGTTTTTCAGTATAATAATTTATACTATAGTTAAAAAAACCTTCTATTTCATAGCAAATATCCGCCAATATTTCATCAGCACGCCAGGGTTCGGTTATTTCAACATTTGCACTAAATGTTACTTCTTTTTTACGTAAAAAGGTAACCTCTTCAAAATCAAAACATATATTCCGTATTTTTCCAAGGCATTGTTGTACCGCTAATGTGGATACAAGGTTTTCTTTTTCATCTTCGGCCTGAATAATCACTCTGTAAAGGCCTTTTAATTGGTGGTTAGTGTTTTGTGATGTTATGGGTTCAACCCAGGCGTTAAATACACCCGGCAGGCTGTCAATAAGGTATTTTCTTATGTCGTTTATGGTTATTGGGTTTGTGCATAATACCTCCCGGGCATTTATGAATGAATTTTCTTTTTGATTTATATGCCCATTTTTATCTGCCAGTATATCCGTAATATCAAAGGAGGTGCGGTAGGATAAGTCGGTTAGTGCAAAGCAAAGTTGTTCAAGAATTGTTACCCCGGGGTCGTGCAGGTTGTAATCGGTCCAGTTATTACCCGATAGCAGTTGAAGGCTGTCAATACCTTTACTTTTAAGAAACTCAAAAGTTAAGGGAAATTCCTCTTCCACTTTTTCAACTTCAAAAAGGGCATCCGATGACATTAATTAGAAAAATTAGTTGTTTTTAATAATAATAGCTTTCGTCTGGGTAAAAACTATTATTCCATAACTCCGTAATATAATAAATAATAAAAACATCGTCACCATAATTTCGGCCTGTACGCATTTGCAGTGCATAGTTTTTGGCAGTACCTGTCCATTTAAGGTTTATTTTGTTCCAGCAAAAGCCATAATACGATGATGTTTTGTTTATTTTACCCCTGGCTTTTTTGCCACCAAAAGCGCTAAGTGCAATAGCATGCAGTATGGCAAACCTTCCTTTTTCTTTTTTGCCGGTGCTTGCCATAATTTCAAATGCCTGGCAATTGTTTAGGTTTGTTATTATTGGGTGCCATTTACCATCTGCAGGAATTTTTCGGGTTATATTGCCTATACGCCCTTTAAAGCCCGCAAACCCATTAACATCAAGTTTATAATTATCGTTACTTACTTTGCCAATACCAACATTACCGTCAGCGTCAATACAAAAACTCTTTGAGGTGCTTTGCAAGGAGTCGTCAGGCTGTTGTTGCAATGGTTTTTCAATATCAGTATTTGCTTTTTGATTGTTGAATGCAGTTATTGCAATATTTGGTTTAGGGGTTGGATTAAGCTGCATGGAAAAAGCCGCAATGTCCTCATCAATATCTGTGTAAAAGCTTATCAGTTTTTCCGAATTGGCAGCTTTTGTAATTTTAAGGCCGTCCACTTCGTTTTTTGAAAAGCCATCGTCAAGTTTGTTAATGGTTGATTCTATCAATAACGCATAGTCATTTTCTGTGGGTATTAAACCGTTTTTAAACAGGTTTCTTAAATTCTCCCGGTTATAATTCGTTTTATTATCATCCATGGCTATAATATTTAAGCATGTATAGTAAATGTAAAATTTTCATCCTCATCATCCTCGTCAATATAGTCATCGCTTATCTCGTCGGATATTCCGTATTTTTTATTTTCGTCGTGTATTATATCCCCATTGGTCGCAAGCTCACTGCCAGTTAACAGGCTGCCTATGCCTATTTGTGAAAGGGCATCATCTGTGGCTTTTATTGCAGCCGTAAAAATGTGCGAAGCGGATGGAATTAGTATGCTTGCAGGGCCGGATGCTGTAATACTGTTTAACCTTTTTACACTTGTTTCGTTTATCGCCCAAAAAAAATTACTACCAACTTGCACCTGGTAAAAATGTAACAGCGAAAGGTTGTCAGCATTTTTTACATAAGGTAAATTTTTTAGGTATTTCAATAAATCTTGAATGTAAATTGTTTGGGTGCCAAT
>CAZRDD010000770.1:0-2245 GCA_964598675.1 uncultured Parafilimonas sp. | reverse complement strand
ATCGTAAAAGGAGTAGCTGAGGTTATTTTTATCAAGATTGATATGGCGGGGCGATGCTATGCCGCCATTGGTAAACGTTACCTCGGCGGAGTTGGCCAGGCCAAACCCGTTTTTTGCTGCAAACTGGTAAAACACCTTGAGGGTATCAAAAAAAGTAAAATCGGGTTTTGAAAAAGAGCCATCGCTTTTAAGCGGTATGGTAAAAAACTGCTTGGCGGAATCTTTGCCCTTGCCGCTTACCATGGTTATAATGGCCCCGGCCTCCCTTATTTCCTGCGGGGTGGCGCCATACACCTTGCCCGAAAAGTTGAGCCAGGTACTATCCATTGGGTTTTTAATTACCGCGGCACTCCCTTTTGTTACTTCCTCCCACTTGTACCTGCGCCAGCCGTTGGTAAGCATCACCAGGTCTAAATGGCGTTTTACGCTGTCGCTGTTATTGGAGAAATAATAGCCAGGGTGGTATACTTTGCCTTTCAGGTCGCCGGTTAACATAAAGCGCGATACAATGTCATCCGAACTGTCTACCCCAATGCCTGCATCAGTAACCGCCAGCGAAAGGTTTGATTCAATAGAATCCGGCACGTTTATTACAATTACATTCCTGCCCCTTTTTGCTGTACCCAATGCAGCAAACCCAACTTCTGGCTCAAAGCTGTAATCATCGTTATTTACAAACACAATGCGTTCTGCCATTGGTACCCAATTAACATCAAATAAGGTTACCTGCAAAATACCACTGGGCAACTGGTCGGTAGGTATGGCCCCGCCAATAAGGCTTGAGGCATCCAGTTTAACGGTGGCCATATATACCAAATGCTGCTGTATGGTACCAACTATATGCAATGTTTTCAATTCATCGGGCACATTATCCGACCGTTTTATAATGAAGCCGGTTTTGCCGGGTGCGGGCCTTATTTCAATGGCTACACCAGCAGGCTTTGCAGCTGGTATGGGTGTTTGGTACGCGGTTTTTTGCTCATCAGTATACTTTGCTGTATAGGTTTCGCCGGGCTGGGCTTCCAGGTAAAAAAAGCCCATGCCATCGTGCTGGGTTTTAATACTGTCTGCAACAATGCCTTTGCTGTTTACCACCACTCCCTTTATGGCCGCCGGAAAGCCGGTTTGATAATTTGCCTTAAATGCTATTTTGGTTTTTATGCCTGCAATACAATCTCCCCCTTCGGCAAAAAACTGTACCGAGGCCGTTAGTGCCGGTTTTGCCGCTGGCTTGGCATTGGGTACTGCTTTGGGCAGTATCCTAATATCTTTATTATATAAAAAAGCGCTGTCAAAATTCAGCATCCATTTGGTGTAAGCCCTTACGTGTATGTTTTTGCCCTCATAATATTTTGAAAGCTCAAAATTGCCTGCGGCGGAAGCATGCTGTATGGGGTACACGCCATGCATTAATATGTTGCCATCGTCATCGGTAAAATCAATATAAAAATTGCGGCTGAGGGTAGATATTTCCAGCCCCTTCATCAGGTAAGCCTTAAACCAAACAGACTCACCAGCAGCATAGGCTGGTTTATCAAACTGTATATACACCCGCTCCTGCGGATATTTATTGCCATAGTTGTCAATATTATCTTTAACAACCTGCTGGGCGGGGGCCTGTGCAAATACACCTGTTTGCGTTAAAAGCAGCACTAACAAAAAATATTTCCGCATGGTTATAGCCTTATTAAAATAAATAACAGTTTGTTTTACGGTAAAAATACTTCATCCCCCGGTGAGGGGCATACAAATTAACATTTTAGCATTATGTTAACCCTGTTCCGCGCCGGAAAGTTAACGGGGATGATTGATAATGGCAAATTACTTATTACCTGCGGCTGCCATGTTACCTGTAGCTGCCGTATGGCTGCCAGGTTTTACTGAATAAATTTTACTATGCGGGTAAGTTTACCTTCGGCATTTACGCCTTCAATTACCACCCTTAACCTGTCGGAAATATCGTTGTTGAAAAAGGTGAGTTTTACGCTGTGCCTTTTAGCGTTGGTTAACAGCATAGGCTCCCAGTAAAGGGTTGTGCGCCCGTCGGGCTGAGCATTGGCAGTGTTAAGGGTATCGTAATTGGGGGAGTAAAACTCCTTTACCGAGTTATAGCCTGCAATGGCCTGGTACTGTACCAGTTTAGCATCTTTATCAGGCATTTCTTTTACATCTGTGCCTCTGCGGGTATAAATGGCTATTGAGCCGCCAAGGCCGGTAAATACAGAACTACGCAATACTTTTATGT
>CAZRDD010000769.1:0-2247 GCA_964598675.1 uncultured Parafilimonas sp. | reverse complement strand
ACAGGCTCCAAAGGGCCGGATAAAATATTTTCCAGCGGGCAACTAAGCTACTGGAAAGATGGCCGCGATGTACCCGATGTGATGACGGGCATTATACAATACCCCGACAGCCAGGAGCACCCGGCCTTTCAGTTAACATTGCAGGTAAACTTTATAAGTGGTACCGGCGGGCAGGAAGCCACGCGCTTTGTGGGTGAAGAAGGTATTATTGAGATAAAAAACAATGGCCTTACTGTACACCACAGCATTATGCCCAAAGCGCCGGGTTTTGGGGGTTACGATGCTGTATTTACCTACCCCAAGGCCATGCAGGATAACCTTACCACAGCTTATAAACAAAAGTATACGGATGATGAGAAAAAAGCGGTGCAAAAGGCGGATATAACCTTTAAGGCACCTGCTGGTTACAGCGAGCATTTAGACCACCACACCCATTTTTTTGATGCCATACGTGGTGGTGCGCCGGTGGTGGAAGATGCTGAATTTGGCTTTCGTGCTGCAGCCCCTGCCCTGGCCTGCAATGCAAGCTATTTTGAAAAAAAGATTATCAACTGGGACCCCGTTAACATGAAACTGGTAAAAGGGTAATACACATGCTCATTAGTGTATAGCCGCAGATATTCATAAATCATTTGGTGCAACAAAATAGTGTTTAAACAAACCGCCCCGGCAATGGCCGGGGCGGTTTTACTTCACACACACTCAAACGCCTCTAACATTACTTTGCCCTTCCATCGACTGGCTCATCACCACGCCCACCAAAAGGCCTTCCGCCAAAGCCACCACGACCGCCAAAATGGTTTTTGTGCAGGCTGTCAAGCTTGCTCTGCTGGTCGGTGGTAAGCACGGTTTTCAACGCATCTTTTTCCTTTGCAAATAGTGTTTTCAGCTCCTCTCTTTTCTGCTCGGGTAACAATGCCTCATTTTCGTGCAGGGCGGTTAACTGGCTGTGTACCTGCTCCTGCTGTGCTTTTATTTTACCTACCTGCTCATCGGTAAGGTTTAATTCAAGTTTTAAACGCTCCAGTCTTGCTGCTGCGGCAGCCTGCATATCAATGCTGCGTTTGTTTTTAAATTCCGCCAGTTGTTTTTTCTGTTCATCTGTATAAACACCCTGCACCTGTTCTTCGTGGCTTTTACGCAGGGCAGCCAGTTGCTTTTTATAATCGCCCAGGCTTATTTTATCATTGCCCTGCAATGCTGCCAGTTGCTGGTGGTAGCCGTCGTTAATTTTTTTAAGCTGCTGGCGCTGGTCATCAGTAAGCTTCAACACTTCTTCTCTGCCAAAGCCATGCCTTTGCTGCATAAAACCACCCTTATCTCCTTTTCCACCGGGGCCCTGCCTGTGCGGGCCATCACCACCCATACCGGGTTGCGCTGCTGCAGTGCCTGCCATTAAAAGCAGGGCTGCTGATAAATGCATTATTCGTTTCATAATTGTATTGTTTGCATAAGTTGACGGGGCACCACCCTTTAAGGTTTAAGGGCTTTACACCCATAATAGGCGAACAGGCATAATGTAAAGACGAACGCTTAAAATGTTGCGCAGGGCCGTAAACACAAACTGTTTTTTTAGCGGGGCGGGTTATCTTTACCGGCTTTTAAAGCAGTACAACAATATCAGCTTATAACACTGGTGTTGTAAAACCGCTTTGTCGCAACCCTAAAAACAAAATTATTTTATGCAATTAACCATAACAGGCTACTCCACCGCAATGTTTGCCACCTGGTATTTTATTGATGAACCGGGCATTTTGTTTGATGCAGGCGATGGCCTTACTGCCGGGCTGCAGCACAAAAGCAGAAAAATAAACCATGCTTTTATATCGCATGCCGACAGGGACCATCTTACTGGCCTGCTGCAGTTTAACCAGCTAAATGCAAGGCCGGGAGGGCCATCCATTTACTACCCGGCAGACAGTGGCTCTTTCAGGGCGATGGATGCTTTTACCAAACAATTCGACCCACATGCAAGTGGCACAGCCTGGCTGCCGGTAAAGGCTGGTATGGAAATAAAAATTAAAGAGGACCTGCTTGTTATACCCGTACGCAACAGCCATGTACCCGCCGAAACCGGCATTGCCAAAAGCCTGGGGTATAAAGTAATGCAGGTAAAACGAAAGCTAAAGCCTGAACTGGCCGGGCTAACGGGCGAAGCAATAAAAGCAATCGCTGATGCACACGGCAAAAACAGCACCACTGTTGAAGTACGCAGAAACATTTTAAGCTACTCGGGCGATACTCCCA
>CAZRDD010000768.1:0-2250 GCA_964598675.1 uncultured Parafilimonas sp. | reverse complement strand
GGGTGTTGGCTTTAGGCCCCTGGTATACCAGTTGGCTGTTGCAAGCCAGCTTAACGGGTATGTAATGAACGGGAATGACGGGGTGCATGTATTTTTTAACGCTTCCCGGGCTGGCGCAGAACTTTTTTTTGAAGAGATAAAAAAACAAGCACCGCAGCGGTCAATAATAACTTCATCAAGCCTTAAAAAAACGGCTAATAAACCGTTTAACAGGTTTGAGGTTTTGGTGGATGAAAGCAATAACGCCGAAAAGCAGGTGTTGATTTCGCCGGATATTGCCACCTGCAGCGCCTGCCAGCACGAGTTGCAGGATGTAGCCAACCGCCGCTACCGCTATCCGTTTATAACCTGTACACAATGTGGCCCGCGTTACTCCATCATCAACCAATTGCCTTATGAGCGGCACAGCACAGCTATGCAGGGGTTTACTATGTGCACGGAGTGTGGCCGGGAATATGGGGAGGTTACAGACCGCCGTTTTTTTTCACAAACAAATTCATGTGCGGCATGCGGGGTTCAGCTTAGCTATTGGACAAACAGGCAAACCCTGTTGACCAATAACAGCGAAACCGTTTTGCAGCAAATAAAACAAAGCCTTCAGCAGGGTAAAATAATTGCCGTAAAAGGCATTGGTGGTTATTTGCTTTTATGCGCCGCAGATGCTGCGGAAACAATACAATTGCTGCGCAACCGAAAGCACCGACCCAATAAGCCTTTTGCATTGCTGTACCCTGATGTTGCTACGGCACAGTTGGATGTTATAATAAATGAACAGGAAAAAGCGCTGCTGCAAAGTGAAGCAGCGCCCGTGGTATTGCTAAAATTAAAACCAGGCAGCAGCTATACCGTGGCCGTTGAGCAAGTGGCCCCCGGCCTTAACCGGCTGGGCGTAATGATGCCTTACAGCCCGTTGCTGCATTTAATTGCGGGCGATTATGGCAAACCCCTGGTAGCCACCAGCGCAAATATTTCAGGCTCGCCTATTTTGTATAAGGATGAGGATGCGCTGGATAACCTGTTTGGTATTGCAGATTTTGTGGTGAGTTACAACCGTGAAATTGTTGTACCGCAGGATGACAGTGTAGTGCAGGTTTCGCCCCATACAGGCCAAAAAATAATCATAAGGCGGTCACGCGGGTATGCACCGGGCTTTTTGCAGTATAAAACAACACTTGGTGAGTGCGTGCTTGCCACCGGGGCATTGCTTAAAAGCAGTTTTGCACTTGCCGTTAACGGTAATGTTTTTATAAGCCAGTTTTTAGGCAGTACACAAGGGTATGAGGCGCAGCAGATGTACAAACAAACATTGGCCCATTGGCTTACATTGTACAGTGTAAAACCTGCGGTAATAATTGCAGATAAACATCCCGGTTATTTCTCGCACCAGTATGCGGTTGCTTTGGCGGAAGAATACGGCATTGAAGTAAAACAAGTACAGCACCACGAGGCGCATTTTGCGGCGGTGCTTGCAGAAAACAATCTAATAAAAACCAAAGAAAAAGTGCTGGGTGTTGTTTGGGATGGCACAGGCCTGGGTAATGATGGCAATTTATGGGGCGGGGAGTTTTTTGTGTACAAAAACAATGCGGTTCAACGGTATAGCCACCTGGCATATTTCCCGGTAATTGCCGGGGATAAAATGGCGCTTGAGCCACGGATAGCAGCCCTTTGTGCGGCAAATGGCTGCGGCGCACAGGAGTTGCTGAAAAAGAAATTTACAGAAACGGAATGGAACAATTACCGCGCATTGGCTAACAATGCTGCCTTGTACTCCTCATCGGCAGGGCGGCTGTTTGATGCAGTTGCATCGCTGCTTGGGGTTTGCGACAAGCAAACGTACGAAGGCGAAGCTGCCATGCACTTACAGGTGCTTGCAGAAGAATACATTGCTGAAAATGGTTTTGCAATGCATGCCAGTTATTTTAATGAGGATGATGTGGAAACAGTGGCCCCGGTTACAGTATTATTAAAGGGAATAGCAGATGATATCAGCATGGGTATGAGCAGGCAAAAAGTGGCAGCAAAATTTCATTACTCACTTGTACGGCTGGTTGATATTATGGCACAACGTACAGGTATTGAGAAAATATGTTTTAGCGGTGGCGTGTTTCAAAATGACTTACTGGCAGACTGGTTAAAGATTGAACTGGCCCCTGTTTACCAGTTGTATTTTCACAAAAACCTTTCGCCTAACGATGAGTGTATTTCGTTTGGGCAGATGGTTTATTACGAACATGATATTACAACAGT
>CAZRDD010000767.1:0-2250 GCA_964598675.1 uncultured Parafilimonas sp. | reverse complement strand
TATGTTGTTGCTAACGGGTTTTAATAGTAATTATGTTAGAGAAAGATTGCCTGCATAAAATATTCAGGGCATCGCCTTTACCCAGCCTGCTGCTTAAACCCGATGCGCCCCGCTTTACTATTGTAGATGCGAATACTGCTTATTTGGCTATTACCTGCACCCAATTAACTGATATTGAGGGGGAAGGTCTATTTGAAGCTTTTCCCGATAACCCGGATAACCCAGATGCTGATGGCGTTAAAAACCTGCGTGCGTCGCTGCACACTGTACTGCAAACCAGTGCGCCGCATAAAATGGCTACTCAGCGTTACGATGTGCCAATACGGGGGTCTGATGATTTTGTACAACGGTATTACTCCCCGGAAAATACACCCATACTTGATGATGAAGGCAAAGTAATGCTGATTCTTCACACAGCTACAGATATTTCGGAAAGGGTATTTCTGCACAAGGCCGACAGCCTTGCACGTATTGGCAGTTGGGAATATGACTTTGATAAGGGCATAAACTACTGGTCGGACATAACAAAGGAGATTTATGGAGTATCCACCGAATTTCGACCATCTGTTGGTGCTGGTGTTGATTTTTTTAAACAGGGTGATAACAGGGCGCTGATAAGGCAAAGGATTCAGGAGGCCATAACGAATGGCACAGGCTGGGATGAAGAGCTTGAAATACTCACTGCTGCAGGTAAAGAAAAATGGGTCAGAATAGTAGCCGAAACTGATTTTGCCGGGGGCATCTGCAAAAGGCTTTACGGCAGCCTGCAGGATATTGATGCCCGTAAAAAAGCCGAACTGGCTGTAAAACAGGCATTGGATGAGAAAAGCGAAATACTGGAAAGTATTGGCGATGCTTTTTTTACTGTAGATACCCACTGGATAGTAACCTACTGGAACAAAGTGGCAGCGGAAGTGCTGCATGTGGCAAAAAGCAAAATATTAGGGAGAAATCTGTGGCATGTTTTTGCAGAAAGTGTAGGCTCGCTTTCATACTTTAAATATCATGAGGCTGTTAATACAGGCCACCCTGTACATTTTGAAGATTATTTTGCACCACTGTCAAAATGGTACGAAATAAGCGCTTACCCTTCCGCAAACGGCTTATCAGTTTATTTTAAAGATGTTACTGAGCGTAAAATATTTGAAATTAAGCAAAAAGAAGCAGCCGAAAGGCAGGCGCTTTTTGTTTCAATTGTCAACTCATCGGATGATGCCATCATAAGTAAAACACTGGCCGGTATTATTACCAGTTGGAACCACGGGGCCGAAAAACTGTTTGGCTATGCCCGCGGAGAGGTGGTGGGCAAACACATATCTCTTATTATACCGGCTGAACTGTTAGATGAAGAAGCTACAATTATAAACAAAATATCGCTTGGCGAATACGTAAAGCATTACGAAACGCAACGGTTGAGGAAAGATTGCAGTATTGTAGAGGTGTCTTTAACCGTGTCACCCGTTTTTGATGAACATGGTAATATTACCGGGGCTTCAAAAATTGCCAGGGATATAACCGAAAAAAAGAAGGCGGCTGATGCCATAAGGCTCAGCAACGAACGTTATAACCTGGTGGCAAAAGCCACTAATGATTCCATTTGGGACTGGGATATACTTACCGGTACAGTTACCCGCACTGGCGAAGGGTTTACGAGGATGTTTGGGTATACCATTGAGGAGGCCGCCGCAGACCCGGAATTTTGGAGAAAAAAAGTACACCCGGAGGATATTTCGCGGGTGCTGAACTTGCTACAGGTTGTATTTGACGAACCGAAAACCTTTTATTGGGAAGACGAGTACCGTGTACGTAATGCAATGGGAAAGTATGCTTATGTATATGATAAAGGGTATATTCTGCGCGATAAAACAGGTAAAGCCGTAAGGATGATAGGTGCTACACAGGATATTACCCAGCAAAAGGAGCAGGTTATTGAAATACGGCGTATACAACAAAATCTTAACTCGCTGATAAACAATACAAAGGATATGATATGGTCTGTAGATACAGGCCTTAAAATAATTGCCGCCAATAAAGCCTACAGCGATGCTATTCAAACACATACGGGCGAACCTGTGATGGAGGGAGACAATGCCTTAATTGATATACCAGGTACCGAACTTTCAAAAAGATGGGAAGCGTTATACCGGAGGGCTTTGAAAGGGGATCATTTTAGTGTTGAGGATAGGTTTCAGCATCCTGTAACAGGCAAAGGTTTGTATGCAGTGGTTTCCTTTTCTCCTATTATAAACA
>CAZRDD010000766.1:0-2253 GCA_964598675.1 uncultured Parafilimonas sp. | reverse complement strand
ACAGCCTGCCAACTACTGCCTGGCACAAATACATTCTTCCCAAAACGGTTTTTATAGCCACCACTGCTGGCATACACCAATGGGCAGCCGCCATACCCGGGGTTAAACAAACCAGGGTATTTACGTTGCGCAATATTGTTTTACAGCAGCATTTTTTACCCATTACCAAAATGCCAGAAAGCTATTGCAGGCTGGTACTGGTATCAAACATACGCAGGGAGAAAAATATTGAGTTTGCCATAAGCCTGCTTACGCACCTTAACCAAAAGGCTGGCAAATACCAGCTTACCATTATAGGCAAATTGTATGATGCAGGTTACCACGCAGCACTGCAAAAACAAGCTGCAGAAAACGGTGTGGCTGCTAATACTACCTGGGTGCATGATGCGGATGATGTTCAGCAACTGCTGGGCCAGTTTGATATTGGCCTGCATACCTCGGCCTCCGAATCGGGGCCGCTTGCAGTGATTGAGTACCTTGCGCAGGGCCTGCCTTTTGTGGCTTACAATACCGGCGAAGTAATAACCGCCATAAAAGAGGAGTTGCCAGGCTGCATTGCCTTTACTTTTGACATAGCCGAATGGCAGGAAAAACTAAATACGCTTAAAACAACCGGGCAACCCGGCCTGCAACAGCAGTTAAAAGCTTCTTTTGAAAAACACTTTTCCGAAGAAGCATATTACAACGATTGCCTGCATATTTACAACACCGGACTGGCAGAATAAAAACGCCAACTACAAATAAAAGCGGGCTGCTACGTTTTTTTCCCCCGTAACAGCCCGCCTTTTACAAAATAATTAAGCCAAAGCAGCAGTTTCGTCGTGCATCATCTTCCTTAACTTTCTTGAGAACAGGAAGAGAACAGCAGCGGCAATAACGGCCATAAACACAAACAGCATAAAAAAGTCGTACAGGTTATTGATGTGATAGCCTAAGAACGTTTTGTACTCATAAGGTATTTCCAGCTTTTTCAATTGTGCGGCCACATCTGCTGAGGGGGCCGTTTTATTAGCCAGTATGGTGGCAAGGTCAATACCATTCTCTTTTGCAGTTTGTATTTCGGCAGCGCCGGGTGGGTAAACCGCACTAAGCACACCTGCAAGCTTATTACCAAAAGCATTGGCCGTAAACCAAATAGCCATTAATAATGAAGAATATTTTAATGGAGACAGCTTGTTTACCAGCGACATACCAATGGGCGACAAACAAAGTTCGCCGGTAGTATGCAGCGCATACATACCCGTTAGCCATATCATACTTACTTTAATACCCGGCAAAACATTATCCACCCCACGGCCTATCCACAAATACCCCATCCCCAGCATAAACAGGCCTATAGCCGTTTTGGTAATAGAGGATGGTTGCTTTTTGCCAAGCTTTGTCCATAACCATGCAAAAAACGGCGCGAAAAAAACCACGAATGCAGAGTTAAGCGATTGAAACCAGCTTGCTGGTATTTCGTCCATGCCTACTGTGGCTTTTCCTGCCGTAAAAAGGTAAACATTAAGAAGGATAATAGAGGCTCCAAAAACAAACAACAACCCTTGTACAGTAAGCCTTAACTGCCTGTCAAAAGCACTGGCCAAGTTTTTAGCTGCCTTTTTGTAAAGGCTTACAATATACCATAATACCAATGCTGATATGCCTGCAATTGCCCAAACGGGTACTTTAAACCAGGGTGTGTGGCGGTCTGTTTGTTCTTTTGCAAAAAAGGTTAACGATGCCCCAGCCTGTTCAAAAGCCCCCCAAAAGAATATTACAAAAAAACAAATCACAAAAATTACAATAACCTTATCTTTCTCAACCCTTGTAAGGTTTTTATCAAGAAAAATTACGGTTGGCACCAATATAAAACAGGCTGAAAGCAGGTAGAAAAGAAAATTAATTTGTGTATCTAAATACAGCAACCCTATAAAAACAGATGCCAGCAGAGCAAAACCCAAAATGGTTAATACGGGGGAGAGAAGTGCTTTAGGCGTATTTGCGGGTATGGTACCTAACTGCTTGTTATCGGGGTCGGTTACGTATTTATGCTGAAACAGAAGCTGCACTATAACGCTGATAACCATACCGATACCACCTACTAAAAACGCCCAGCGAAAATCTTCGGGGTGGCCATCTCTTTCGCCCACCAGGCCGCAAATCAATGGCCCCAGCATGCCACCGGTGTTAATGCCCATGTAAAAAATGGTATAGGCAGCATCCTTACGGGTATCCGTTTTTGGGTATAGCTGGCCTACCAGCGAGGATATA
>CAZRDD010000765.1:0-2257 GCA_964598675.1 uncultured Parafilimonas sp. | reverse complement strand
ATAATACCATTTTGCACCCCGGTGTTAAAATTTATCACGACTGTACCATTGGTAAAAACGTAGTGGTACATGCAGGTACGGTAATAGGCGGCGATGGTTTTGGCTTTGCACCTCAAGCCGATGGGTCGTATAAAAAAATACCCCAGATAGGCAATGTTGTTGTGGAAGATTATGTGGAAATTGGATCAAATGCCACCATCGACAGGGCAACAATAGGTTCTACCATCATAAAAAAAGGCGCTAAGCTGGATAACCTTATACAAATAGCCCATAATGTTGAGGTGGGCAGCCATACGGTAATTGCTGCACAGGCTGGCGTAAGCGGCAGTACAAAAGTGGGCAGCAATGTGTTAATTGGTGGGCAGGCCGGTATTGTTGGGCATATTCAAATTGCTGATGGCAGTAAAATTAATGCACAAAGCGGGGTGAGCAAAACAATAAAAGCACCCAATACCGCAGTTACTGGCTCACCAGCTTTTGATTATACCAGCGCATTACGCAGCCAGGCATTAAGCCGTAATTTGCCCGAAATGGAGAAAAGGATAGCTGTTTTAGAGAAAATGGTGCAGCAGTTGCTTGCAGAAAGGCAATAAAACAGCACCTTAACAAAACATAAAGGCCTTATAAACCACAGCTATTGCAAAAGCACTATTTTTGCAACATTTATTATTTATTTAACGGCCAACATATTATTTGGCCTAAAGTGTAAGGAGCCGCTGAAGACGTTTTCAGTACAGCAGCCCACACAACCAATTTGCAAATGGACTCAAATTTCAATTCCGACAAACAGCACACGCTGTTGGCAGCAGCAAGCATAAGCGGTACTGGTTTACACACCGGTGTTTTAGTAGATATGGTTTTAAAACCCGCAGCACCAGGTTTTGGTATACAGTTTCAGCGTATTGACCTGCCAGGCAGCCCCGTTATTAAGGCCGATTGCGACCTTGTTACAGATGTTAGCCGTGGAACCACCCTGCAGGTAGGTGATGCTAAAGTAAGCACCGTTGAACATATACTGGCAGCACTTGTTGGCATGGGCGTTGATAACGTTTTAATTGAGTTGAATGGCCCCGAAATACCTATAATAGACGGCAGTTCACAGCCTTTTATTAAATTAATTGAAGAAACCGGTGTTCTTGAACAGGAAGCTGTTAAGGTTTGGTACAGCATAGACGAAAATATATATCACTATGACGAAGCCAAACGCGTTGAAATGGTAGCCCTGCCATCCCTGCAGTATCAAATAACTACACTTATTGACTTTAATAGCCCAGTATTGGGCACACAGCATGCCGGGCTTAAAAGCATGCAGGATTTTAAAACGGAAATAGCCCCTTGCCGCACCTTTTGCTTTTTACACGAGCTGGAAACATTGCTTGAACACAACCTTATTAAAGGTGGTGATATAAACAATGCCATTGTGGTGGTGGATAAACCCGTATCAGAAAGCGAAATGGCCAGGCTGGCAAAAGTTTTTAAAAGGGAAAAAATTGAAGTTAAAAGCGAAGGGTACCTTAATAACCTTGAGCTCCGTTTTCCTAACGAGCCTGCCAGGCACAAACTGCTTGATGTTGTTGGCGACCTTGCCCTTGTAGGTTACCCCATAAAAGCACGCATTATTGCCAACAGGCCAGGCCACAGCACCAATGTGGAGTTTGCCAAAAAAATAAAGCAATACATTAAAAAGAATAAGCACGCTCTTAAAAATGTGCCGGTATACGACCCCACTCAACCAGCTATTTATGGGTTAGACCATATTGAGAAAACGTTGCCTCACCGTTTTCCGTTCCTGCTGGTTGATAAAATCATCCAGTTAACTGATACTACCATTGTGGGCATAAAGAATGTAACGTTTAACGAATGGTTTTTTCAGGGCCATTTTCCAGGAAACCCCGTAATGCCTGGTGTTTTACAAATTGAAGCATTGGCGCAAACCGGCGGTATTTTATGTATAAATGCCATGAAAGGCGGCCAGTACGACACTTATTTTTTGAAAATAAATAACTGTAAGTTTAAACATAAAGTGGTGCCGGGTGATACGATGATTTTGAAAATGGAGCTTAATCAGCCCATTCGCCGGGGTATTTGCGATATGAAGGGTACTGTTTATGTGGGTGGAAAGGTTGCTACTGAAGCAGACCTTGTAGCCCAAATTGTAAGAAGAGATTAATACAGGCATTAAACCCACCGGGGTTTCAACTGTCTGTGTTTGTGGATATTATCGGAATTTACTTTTACTTTTAAATTACTTATCTAT
>CAZRDD010000764.1:0-2259 GCA_964598675.1 uncultured Parafilimonas sp. | reverse complement strand
TTTGGTAGTTATTGGCCGTAGCTTTTACAAACAAGCTGTATGTGCCTGGCTTAAGGCCCATTATTTTAAATTCACCTTCTTTTTCGGGCATTGCTGTACTTGTATCGGTACCGTTTACAGCGTATACAACAGCGTGGGCTGCTGCTGGTGCTACACGGCCTTCAATACCACCGGCTTTTTCTTTGCTAAAGGCTTTTATACTTGCGTTAAGCTCAAAAACACCGTTGTTTAATTTAATGGAGTTGCCGGCATCAAAATCTAAAAACACATCCAGGCTGCTGCTGTTAAGGTTTACCTTTTCATCGGCAAGGTTTATAACAATTGTGTTGTTGTTAAGCTTAAGCTCAATTAGTTTACTATTCAATACATCACTGTTATTAACGCCTAAGGTAATGTGCACTTTTGTAGGTATTTGTGTTGAGGAGAAACCGGCAGCGCCCAGCAGGGTATCTATACCATTGCGAAAATTAAGCACATTGTATACACCGGGGCGAATGTTTAGCACTACCCAGTTACCGCCGGAAGTGCCGTTGTTACTGCCAGTGCCACCACTGTTGCCACCATTGTGTTCGGCTTCAATTTCATTTTCAGCCTGGGTACTGTCGTCCTCCAGTTTCACCTCTACTTTGGCTATATCAATAAGCACTGCATCAAATACAAAAGAGGGGTCATCGGTTAGGTGAAGGGTAAACGATTTGGTGCCTGCTGCCTGTGGGCCGGTTGAACTTTTTTGGCAGGCAAAAGTAGTAGTTATAATTACTGCTAATAGTACGCTGATTTTTGCGCTTGCTGTTTGTAACTTTTTCATTGTCTGAAACTTTTTTGGATTGATAAATGTTGCTTGTTTATAAAAGCGTTCATTTATTTGTCACCGCTGTTTCAGTACATGTAACCGGCTTTTCTATTTTTTTAAAAATTATTTTTTGCCAGCCAGCCACCGCAGGCGTGTAAGCTGCCAACCGCTTATTTTATCGTGATAAGCATGTTGCTTATTATTGTATATGGCGGTAAGTAAAGGCAATGCCAGTTGAGGCTGGTTGTTTTTAAGGTAAGCCATCGAAAGATAAAAGTCAATATCTTCTGCATAAAAAGCAGTGTTGCCTGTTTTGTTTATTTGTTGTGCTCTGCTAAAGTACCCAATAGCAGCTGGGGCGTTATTTATTTGCAGGCAGGCGTTGCCGGCAAGGTAATTTTCTTCTGCCGTAGGGTTGGCCGTTTTGTTGGCCAGTTGTATTACCAGTTGCAGGTTTTGGGCAGCGTATGCCTGTTTAACAGCACTATTTTCTGCACCCCTAACCTGCTGCGGGTTGTAGGCGGTATAAATATCGCCATACAATTGGGGTGTATTAACAGTGGCATACTGGTAGCCTATGGTACCAACCACCAATATAACAGCTGCCGCAGCAACACTTATGCTGTAGCGCAGTATACGCCGTACAGGTGTTGTGTATACATGCGTTGGCACACCAGCCATAGCTTCCTTGTGCAGGGCCGCCACATTTTCGCGCAGGCCAAACAGCCTTACTGATTGCTGTGCTGCACGCAGGCTATCCAGTTGATTACGCAAAGTTTCATTAAGCGCCAGTTCTTTTTCCAGCCTGCGTTGGTCTTCATTGGCAAGCTCGTTATCAAGGTGCCTAATCAGTTGTTCTGTTGTAAAATTCTCACTCATGCCAATATGCTGATTTCAGGTTATTAATTAGGTGTGCATTGCCTGCAATGCTTTGTTCCAGTTGTTTAAGGCATTTGTATTTTTTATTGCGCACCACCTGCTCATTTTCGTAGTTAAGTGTTTGCAATATTTCCTTCATGCTAAGGTTATCATAATAAAATGCCAATAATATTTTTTTACAGGTGTCGCCTAATTGCCCCACCAGTGCTACAAGCTGGCTTTTTACTTCACGGCTTTCTATAATGCTGCCAACATCAATACCTACTGTCTCCTGTGTTTTATCATACTTTTCTTCCCGCAGCCGGGCACGCCCGCGTTTTTTAAGTTCATTAAGCCAGGTGTGGCGGGTAAGTGTATACACAAAAGTATTTACAGAGCATTCTCCCCTGAATTTGCCCTGTTTTACCAAGTCGATAAACGATACTACCACTTCCTGAAATATATCTTCTGCATCTGCCTTGCTGCCACCATTTTGCACCACATATATTTCAGCAGTTGTGTAAAAAGCCTTGTATATAAACTTAATAGCGTCATCCTGCCTTTTTGTAGTGCTAAGTTCGTGCAGCAGGCTAACGTCAGTATAAGCT
>CAZRDD010000763.1:0-2263 GCA_964598675.1 uncultured Parafilimonas sp. | reverse complement strand
AGCATTGGCACCCATTAAATCCGGCGAAGAAATCATTATGCAATTAGTAATTTGAATAGTATTGGATGTCGCATTTATGCCGCCAAAACCCTGTGAAAATCCATAGAACACACAATTACTTATTTTTAAATTGGTTATAGCCCCATAGCCGTTTGCCAATGTGGTACATTGAATGCTACTATTGAACACTGATTGTAAAATTTGCCAGTTCGACCAATTACTTCCGGTATAATCCGTACCATTGTTATAGTTAGTATGGTTTAAACTACCAATATTGCAGTGTTTTATTATTACGCCCGAAATAATGGAACCCGAAGCGCCATAATTGTTAATGGTAAAATTATCAAGGCCGTCAAAAACGCTGTTATCACACCCGGCGCTTAAATAGAGTGATACAGACAGCGGACCTACAATACTTTGCAACCCTGTATTGGCTCCTGTGCCGGTTAAATAATATCCATAACCCATTAAAATTATCTTCCTCGAAATAGTAGCATTCCAACTGCCAGGGTAAAGATAAATAGTATCGCCAGGGGTAGCTGCATCGTGTGCTGATTGTAAATCTGCGTAATCAGTAGCAGTGGCTGTGCCAAAATAGCCTACACGGCGTATGGTTGCTTTGCTTTGTGTTGCAAAAGTTACTAAAGTTGCCAAAAGGATGATGGGTAAAAACTTTTTCATAATTGTTAGGTTTGCAGCCCTGTTTGGTAAACAAGGGTGTTGAGGTTTTGGATAATATTTACGTTTTTAAAAATTGTTGTTTTAATTAATTACGCGCCCCTGCTGCTGGCAGATAACTTATACCCTTTGTGTAACGGCATAACAGCCCAACCGGCTTAGTTAAACCGTACACCCAAGGCAACATTTGTACAGCCTTATGCTTCTCCATTAAACTATAAACCGCACAACAAGCGTATATAGCTCATGCCAGGCAGGTTAATACCCGCATGTAAACAGCCAACTATCAAATTAAATGTGGTTGTTACCGCAACAGGTAATTGTAGCAGTTGGTGTTTTATCAAAAGCCGCCATAGCACAACAGCCTGGCAATTCAGTGTTTAGTATGTACTTGCTGGTAATAAAGTGTTTTCCATAGGTCGTTATTTTTAAAGCCGTTGTTTAAAACCCTGTTATTATTTTTTAAAAACTTATTGTAAATACCCATTGCCCTAAACAATTTTATAATAAAAAAGGGGGCACAGCAAGCCCCCTGGTTAGGCATAGGGCCGCTAATTGCGAATATTTTATCTCTGCCTCTTTTCAGCATGTTGGGTCAAAACCGGCCGCTCTTACAATTCAAAAGTAATCCACCACTAAAACAGGCCACCCGGTATTTCTACGTTTATTTTAGGGTGTTTTCACCTATTGGCGTATCCTGTACCTTTAAGCTGCAACCAATATTAAAAACGCCCCCATAACATTTTCCCTTTATCTAAATTGGTTTGAAAAAGCGAAAATGGCCGGGTCAATTTAGCAGACGGTTACTTTTGGGCGGCTGAATAGCCAATCTGTTGAGGGAATGACAAAACTTATACTGGTTGAAGATATCCTGGCCGGGGTTAAACCCGGTTTATAAAGTAATACGGACCCTCCAAAGGGTTTGCTCCTTTGTGTTTCACAAAACACTCCCACATTAATTTTACGCATTTACAATGTAATACAGGCCTTCTGCTCAATTATGCCGAATTGTGTTTAGTGTTTGTATAACTTTATAACATGCTTTTTTACCCACCAAAACTTAGTAGCTGCAAACAAGGCCCCAAACGGCTTGTTTGGGTATTAATAATGGGTTTAACGGCAATTATGCCTGGCAGGCCATTGGCGCAAAGACAGGTTTTAACAAAGTTAGACTCCTTAACAGCCCTGTTGCCCAAAACCACCAGCGACACAGCTAAAGTGCTGTTATTGAGCGATATAGCAGTTAATTATTTTGTTGTAGACCCTTTAAAAGGCATATCGTACGGTAACCAGGCAGCTGTACTGGCAGAAAAAGCGGGTTGGAAAAAAGGCATGGCGGCTGCTTATAACGCCCTGGGTGCAAACTATTGGGCTACCAATAAACTTGCCCAGGCGCAAGATTACTACCTTAAGGCATTAAAAATAAACAAGGCACTGGGCAACAAAAGCCAGCAAGCACGCAATTTACACAACTTAGGCACCACCTATAACAAGCAATACGATTTTGACAAAGCCCTGCTTTACTTTGGGGAGG
This sequence comes from uncultured Parafilimonas sp., assembly GCA_964598675.1. GTDB lineage: Bacteria > Bacteroidota > Bacteroidia > Chitinophagales > Chitinophagaceae > JABDFW01. The sequence goes on along the minus strand of CAZRDD010000763.1, from coordinate 51 downwards.
CGCTAAAAATAGATGAAGAAATTGGCGACCTGCTTAAAGCAGAGGGGTGTT
>CAZRDD010000762.1:0-2281 GCA_964598675.1 uncultured Parafilimonas sp. | reverse complement strand
CAATACCTTGAAAAAGAGTCCCTTTTAAACATTGTACAATTGGTACACGCACCGCTTGTACAATCATCAATTGTAGCAGATGCCTGGTGTTACGATACCAAAGCTACCAGCCTATTTTTAGGAAATATAAAATTTGATTCGGTGTTAATTGACGGCCCGTCGGGATGGAAAAAAGGCAAACAAAATTCAAGGGTACCAGTACTGGATATTTTTGAAACCAGGCTTGCCGAAAGCTTCGCCATTTCTATTGATAATGCTGACCGCCCTGGCGAAAAATTGCTAAGTAAAAACATTAAGCATCGTTTAAAAACAACTTGTATCCCGCTAACCAGTGCCTTTCATATTCATGTAAAAAATAAGAACTTTAGCTTTCACTATTAGCTTTGTCAAGCCATAAACTAACCTCAAAAAATAACCCTTGCATTGTTTAAAAATGCAAGGGTTATTTTTTGTAAGATATATTATTGCAAGCTGTGTTAGGCTACTGCATCCTTATACCTGCTTTCTGCTTCCTGGTACGAAATACCGGGCTGAAAAAAAGAAAATAACTCTTTCTCTATTCTCTCAAGATCGCTGTCGGTCATATTACTGCCAGATGGCAGGCAAAGGCCCTGATGAAAAATTTTATTACTGGTGCCGTCACCATAAAAAGGTAAATTTTTAAACACGGGCTGCAGGTGTAAAGGCTTCCATGTTGGCCTTGATTCGATATTGCTTTTCTCCAGGTGCAGCCTTAACAATTCGGCACTAAAACCATCTGAGGTTAAATTATTATCAATCATTATTGCTGTAAGCCACCTGTTACTGTACATACCTGGCATCTCGTTTTGAAAAGTAATACCAGCTATATGAGCGAATATATTTTTATACCAATTAAAAATATACCTGCGGCGGTTAATACGCTCTGGCAACACCTGCATTTGCCCGCAACCAATACTGGCACAAATATTACTCATTCTGTAATTGTAACCAATGTTTGAATGTTCAAAATGAGGTGCGGGGTCTTTTGCCTGGGTAGACAGAAACCGGGCTCTTTCAACCAGTTTCTTATCTTTTGATATTAATACCCCGCCAGCCGATGTTGTGATAATTTTATTACCGTTAAATGATATAACAGATACATCACCAAAAGTTCCCATCTGTTTTCCAAAATAGGTTGAGCCAAGGGCTTCTGCTGCATCTTCCAATACAGGTATGTTGTAATGGTTAGCAATAGCCATTATTTCGTCCATTTTACAGGGCATACCATAAAGATGCACAGGTACAATGGCTTTAGGCATTTTGCCCCTGCTCAAGCGCTTTTCAATAGCCTTTTGCAGCCAGTATGGCGACATGTTCCAGGTATCAGCTTCTGAGTCAACAAAAACTGGTATTGCCCCTTCATAAACTACCGGATTTGCAGTAGCAGTAAACGTCATACTTTGGCAAATAACTTCATCCCCTTTCTCTATTCCTAATAAAATCAACCCAAGGTGCAGGGCAGAGGTGCCAGAATTTAGCGCAGCAACATATACATCTTCATTAAGGTATTTTGCAATTTCCGCCTCAAAAGCCGTAAGATGAGGCCCTACAGGCGCTACCCAGTTTGTGTCAAACGCATCCTGCAAAAACCTTTTTTCCCCTGTTCCCATGTGCGGCGAAGACAGCCATATTTTAGTTAAGTTCTCCATCAGCGTTGGTTTTTCATCCAGCCATAACCCCATCCGAAAATAATGCACACCAACAGTCAGATAGTGTATGGTGCGGATATTTTCAAATAAAAGAAACCTTTAAAAACAATTAATAAAATCCCAATTTTTTGTTAACGAAAAATATGAGCCCAAAAAAATATTTTATATTTTAACCACTTATTTTCTTTTTATAGAAACGGCGGGGTTACCAGCTACTTTTGCCCCTTCCTCTACATTTTTAATAATTACAGAGCCTGCCCCTATAACAGCCCATTTGCCTATTGTAATACCTGGTAATATAACTGAGCCTGCGCCAATAAGTACGCCTTCGCCTATTGTAATACCACCACACAAGGTTGTGTTTGGTGCTATATGTACAAAATTTGCTATACTGCAATCATGCTCAACCACAGCACCACTGTTAATAATACAATGCTCACCAATTACAGAGTGAATATTAATAATTGCACCAGGCATAATTACCGAACCTATACCAACTGTTGTGTGTTTTGAAACGATTGCTGAACTATGTACTGCATGGGCAAACTGTACACCGCTCATTTTTTCAACCACACTTTTCCTAACTGCATTGTTGCCAATAGTAACAATAA
>CAZRDD010000761.1:0-2286 GCA_964598675.1 uncultured Parafilimonas sp. | reverse complement strand
AATAACCACTATAAAAAGAAATTATGAAAAAAGCATTGTTTGTTTTGATGGCTGCTGTTATATCGCTAAGTGTACATGCACAATTAGTACATACCCAATGGAAAGGTGCTATTTACGGTGATAACCCAAGAAATACCCTGCTGAAATTTAGTAAAGATACCGCAACGTTGTACGATGCGGCCAATGGGCAGGTTATTGAAACCATGACTTACAAAATAAAAGGCAACCAGTTTACACTGTTAAAAATTTACGGCCAAAGCGATTGCGATACCCATACACCGGGCAGTTATACCTTTAACATTAAAACAGGCGTAATGAAGGTTGCCGTTTCGGCAGACGATTGCTACGACAGGTCTTCTGCGCTTGATAAAACCAGTTGGCAAAAAACGAAATACCAGGCAAGCAGATAATTTTTCGGTTATAAAATTCATAACGCTGGGGGCTGTAACTTTTACCGGCTGCCATCGTTTTACACGTAAAACCTGCAAAAACAATAAACATCCCATTATGAAAAAAATACTCTTCGTTCTGTTTGCTTCTGTTGCCTGCATGGGGGCACATGCCCAATTAGCCAATACAAAATGGAAAGACACTTTAATGCTTGATAACCCGGTAGAGGTGATATTCGATTTTGGTAAGGATACCCTTACCGTTACTGTTGCAGCCGATGGTTCGCTATTAGAAACAATGAGTTATGCTGTACACGGGCAGGAACTCTCCATTACAAAAATTGCCGGGCAAAGCGATTGTGATGGTACTACTGCTGGTAAATATGCATTTGAGTTAAAAGACGATAAGTTGTATTTTTCCCTGCTTAAAGACGATTGCATCAACCGTGGCGCGGTGTTGGATAAAAACACACTGGCACGATTAAAGCAGCAGTAAATATTATTTATTACCCACTGCGCATATTGCTGCAGGGCCTGCCAATGTTGTATACCTTTGTGTAACAGCAAATGGATTCGCTTACACATATTGCCCTTGGTGCCTGTATTGGCGAAGCTTTTTTGGGTAAAAAACTTGGCAAAAGGGCTATGCTGCTGGGTGCCATTGCCCAAAGCATACCCGATATTGATTTTTTAGCCAGTTTTTTTATAGCACCGCCTGGCAGTTTATTGGCCCACAGGGGTTTTACACATTCTATTTTATTTGCCGTGCTTATATCTGTGCTGATGGCACTTGCGGCTGAGCGCATACACCGGCCCCATAACATACGCATGTCAAGGTGGATGCTGTTTTTTACGGTACAGGTATTCATCCACATTTTTATTGATGCGTTTAACAATTACGGTGTTGGCTGGTTTGAACCCTTTAGCCACTACCGCATATCATTCAACGCCATTTATGTGGCCGACCCATTTTTCTCCCTTTGGCCTGCTTTGGGCTTTGTGGCTTTGCTGCTGCTGCACCGCCGCCACAAAAAAAGAGGGCTTTGGTGGAAGATGGGGGTATTTACCGCTTTTGTGTACTTAGGCTATTGCCTGGTTAACAAAGCATTGATAAACAAACATGTACAATATGCATTTGAAGCACAGCACATTGCCCATGCGCGATATTTTACCACACCTGCGCCGCTGCAAAGCTGGCTGTGGTATGTGGTAGCCGGTAACGACAGCGGGTATTATGTTGGGTACAGCTCCGTTTTTGACAGCAGAAAAGATGTTGCCTTTACGTTTTTCCCCCGTAACGATACATTGTTAAACCCCGTGGCTAATACAGAGGAGCTGCAACAATTAAAACGTTTCTCCCAGCAATTTTATACCGCCGAAAAATGGGGCGATACGCTGGTGTTTAACGACCTGCGTTTTGGCCAGGTAATTGGCTGGCAAAACCCGCATGAGCGGTTTGCCTTTCATTATTACTTACAACAACCCAAAAACAATGCTATGGTGGTACAGCGGGGCCGCTTTGCCAAATGGGATAAAACAGTGGTAAAATCGCTGTTGGAAAGAATAAAAGGCAATTAGGCATAAACCTTCATTAACTAATGAAACTATTGCCTGCTGATGAGGGACGAAAGCGGGTGGCGCAGGTTGCTGTAATTCATCATATCAACCTTTACACTGCCTACAATAATGGGGCTTTCAATACGCACAGGCACATGGTTGGCATCATCACTTACCCAAACAACCATATCTTCTCCCCCTTTAAATATGGTGCCTTTAACCAGTAAAGGCTTAAACTTAATGGCGTTAAATTGGCCGTATTTTGTTTTTATAACCTCTTTGCCCAAATAACGCAGGTACAGGTTGTACACCTTGTTATCAAGAAACATATCAAAAGGTA
>CAZRDD010000760.1:0-2287 GCA_964598675.1 uncultured Parafilimonas sp. | reverse complement strand
CCTGTTAGCAGGTAAAATTAAAGCTGCCGCAGATGAAGGCAAGGGATTTGAAAAAGCAATGGGTAATATTGAGAACGTTTCAAAAAAGGTAGAAGAGGCCACAGGTATAGCTTTTAATGTAGAAAAGGTGGTTGAATTTGGTAAGAAAATTGCCGAAGTTACCGTGGAGTACGATGGCCTTTTTAACCGGGTTAAAGCATACTCGGCCAATGCATCGGATGCCGCCGCCAACACAGCATTTATAAAACGAGAGGTAACTGAACTGCACCTGCCTATGAAGCAGGTGGTAGAACGTTTTACCGACCTTGAAACAGGCTTAAAAAGTACGGGCATAGAGGGGCAGCGTCTGCGCAATTTGTTTCACGGCATAAGCGCAGCAGCCGTTTCAATGCGCATGCCCGATGAGCAGGTAAAAAGCACCCTGGATAATTTAAAGGAAATTGGGGAAAGCGGTTTAACCGAAACCACTGTAAAAGGCCTTAAAGGTGCTTTGCCACAAATTGATGCATTGGTACAACAAACCTTTGGCAAAACAATTTACGACCTGGAAGGGCATATTAGCGGCGGTGAATTTTTACAAAAAATTGGCCCGGCGTTAGAAACGCAGTTTCAAAGCGGCCTGCAAGGCTGGGGCAGCAGCCTTGAGGCAAAAATGAACGACACCCAAAACAACATGACCACAACCATGCTTGATATGGGCGAAAAACTTAAACCCGCTTTTATGGAGATAATGGATACCATGCAAACCGCCTTAAACAGCGCACCAGTGCAGTACCTTGTTACAAATATAGCAGGGCTAATAAAAATAGTAGGTATTGCTGCGCAGGACTGGCTTATTTACAAAGGAGTGTTAACTACAGTAGAGTTAGCCACAAGCGCTTATAAATTTGCACTGGAAGCGGCAGAAGTGGCACAGTACACTGCTACTTTTGGCTTGGAAGGGTTAACCATAGCCAGCGAGGGTTTTAGCGCAGCACTAACCACTACAGGTATAGGCGCATTTGCCGTGGCACTGGGTTTTATAATTGATAAAATAGTAGAAGCTAATAAAGAGTTTGATGAATCTATTGACAAAATTACACGGTTAAAAGATTTTCAGAAAAGAGAGAAAGATGTAAAAGACAATTATACGCAAGACTTCTTAAATTACAAGGAGTTAACAAAAGGAAAGTTAACTACAAATGAAGCTAATGATGCTTATAATAACTTAGTGCAGCATAGCAGTGAAGTACATAAAAAACTGATTGATACTGAACAGCAAATAGAAGACGTAAACGCAAAACTGGCAAAAACTCCTTCAACCCGAACATCAACATTTGTAGATATGGGTGGGGCGCGTACAGTTATTACTGAAACACCTGAATACGCCGAACTAATGAAGCAAAAAAAAGAGCTTCAAAAACAAGCAGACAACGACAAATGGACGCTAGACAGTTATGCAGGAGGCAAACAATACTATGAATCTAAAGGCATAAAAGGCACATTTGCATATACACAACCAAAACTAGAAGGCAAAGATGCCACAGGCGGTAAAGACAATGGTAAAACAACGGAAGTTAGGGGCGAAGGCCAAAAAGTACAAACCTTTAACATAACCATTGGCGACCTTATAAAAGACTTTACCATTGCCACCACCAACCTAAGCGAAGCACCCGCCAAAGTGAGAGAAATAATTGTGCAGGCCCTGCTTAGCGCCGTTAGCGACAGCCAAATTTCAATAGCGCATTAAACACCTATTGCCAATTAATAAACAGCATGTGTTAAACCTTTAGTTTGCTACTAAACAAAGCACAAACATCATTTACAACAGTCGTCCAAAAACAGTTACACCAACAATAAAAAAGCAGCTTATAAGCTGCTTTTTTATACTGTAACACCTGGTAACTTTAACTCTTGGCTTCCTTATTTTCGCCAATTGGTTGAATGTTGCCACATTTTAAGCAAACTATCTGGTTATCATTTGCGCCTTGAAAACCAAATAAAAAACTAGAGGCAAGTAAAAAAGCGGTTGCCAGCCATAGAGCTTTATTTTCTGTATAATTCACCGGGGTGTATGAAACGCGGGTTATTTCATAAACTGAATTGTTTATTTGATTTTCCCAGGTTTGATTCCGAATTAAAAGCGCCCATATTATACCAACGACAATGGCCATACACAAAAATCCAACAAAAGAATTTTTACCACTAAAACCTTTTTTCTGAACTGTAATTTGTGATGATTCACACTTGTTACAGGTAACTTCTTGTGCCATTCGTAAAATTTTCAGTAAAGTAATCATCAACAAAC